>NZ_LWFI01001200.1:0-25849 GCF_001635735.1 Oleiphilus sp. HI0067 | reverse complement strand
AAAGATGCCCTAAAAGAATGTTTGGCATGCGGTGGGGACGACTTTCTTCAAAAGCCTGTTGATACCTCAATATTGGTGTCAAAAATCAAGGCGCATATGCGTACCAAGAGTTTAATGAACGAGCTTCAAGACAAGACTAAAGAGCTTGAAGTTTTGCATGAAACCTTGCGTCAGGAACATGAAACCGGACAGCATGTTTTGTCGCACTCTCTATCGCGGAACCTAAGCGATTGTAAAAATGTTCGCTCATATATCGCATCTCAATCCACGTTCAATGGCGACATATGTCTGTTTGCGCGAAAACCGTTTGGAGGTTTGTACATATTTTTGGGTGATCTTACTGGTCACGGTTTAGCCGCCGCAATTGGCACGATTCCATTGTCTCAAGTATTTTTTACGATGACGCGAAAAGGTAAGCCGGCGGCTTCTATCGTTAGGGAGATGAATCGTTCTTTGAGAAACTTTGTGCCGCGATCAATGTTTTGCGCTGCGGGCTTTATTGAGCTGGATGCTAGTGGTGAAAGGGCAAGGGTATGGTTGGGTGGTTTGCCTGCTTGTTATCATGTTAATGCCTATGAAGGAAAATGTAATGAAGTGCTTTCTAAACATCTGCCTTTAGGGATTCTTGAGAATGAAGCGTTTAATGCCAGTATGGATGATATTGATTTCCACCAGGGAGATTCTCTTCTTCTAATGACTGATGGAATTCCAGAGTCGACAAACAGCACTGATGAAATGTTTGGGATGGATCGTGTAGCTCAGTGTGTTTCAAGAGAGCAAACGGACGTGTTCGAGGAGATGTTGAGTCAATACCACAGCTTTGTTGAGGATGCACCTCAGCAAGATGATGTATCTTTACTAGAGGTGATGGCATATAAGCCGGAAGCTGATGATATTCTTATGAACGACGTTTCGATGTTTCCCTGGAAAACCTCGCTCATGTTCAATGAGGAATTCTTGCGTAAAGATCTAAATATTGCGTCTGAGGTGTTTTATTTGCTTCCGGATCGACCTGAATTTGCGGTTCATCAGGAAACAATTGCAACTGTCCTGACGGAGTTATTCTGTAATGCCTTGGATCATGGCATTTTGCAGTTATGCTCTTCTCTGAAACAAGATGCAGAAGGTTTTGAAAATTATTATTTGATGCGTGCAGAGCGCTTGACAGCATTAAGCGAAGCGAGCATTGAAATAAAACTTGAGTACGGTCTTGATGAACCAAGAGTTCTCGATATTGAGATTATCGATTCAGGCGCTGGATTTGATATTTCCGGCATCACAGAAAGGCCTTTCGATGATCATGCTCCTAGTTTTCACGGGAGAGGTTTGAAGTTGGTTGAATCGCTCTGCCGCAAAGTGCGCTTCAACGATAAGGGGAATAGTGTGCGAGCCTCAATTCGACTCGCATAAATGGTCTTAAGCTTTGCTGTGATAGAACAAAAATACGTCGGTTAGTTGTTCAGCAATGATCGTTTCAAACTGTTGCATTAACTTCTTATTGTTGATGATTGGAGCAAAGTCTTCATTATCAAATAAACCAGATAAGGCCATATACGGAAGTAACAATTCGGCGCTTATTTCTTCGTTCTGATTAAACCAATCTGACTCGTTATTTAAAATTCCCTCAACAAAACCCGCGCACCAGCTTATCAACGCATCATCATAATGTTCGTCTTCATCTTCGAAAGGGAGAATAATTGACGAGCCTTCGGTAAGGCTTTCTATGAGTTCGCTTTGCATGACTGCAATGCAGCCCGCTAAGTGGTCTAACTCTTTCTCCATTCCGTTCAATGTTTGCTCTGCGAGGCAGATGTTGGTTATTTGCGGTATTGTTAATTCAACAGGACCAACAACAGTCGCGCTCACCAGGCCGTGCAAGCCAAAATAGTCAAGCGTGTCATCACTAAGAGACTTGTCAAACAATAACTCTTCTAGTTGGTCGACGGCAGATTCAGAAAGAGGCATAGATTTATATCCGTAAAATAAAAAGCCAGAAGCGCATTAAGCTAACTTCTGGCTTAAAGAAAGTCCAATAAAGCTTATTGGCCTTGCGTTTCACCTTCATTCACTGGTGCTGCTGAAGCCGCTGATGGCTGGCTTTCAGTAGCTTTCGCGCGTGGGTCGTTGTGTGCAAGTTTTGCTTCACCTCGCTGGCGACGGCGTGCTGGGCGCTGAGGCTTAAAGGTACTAGCGTTTGAGTTTGCAACGGCAACCGAAACATCAGGGCTTGATTTAGACTCTGCAGCTTCCGGCTTCGGCTCAGGCTTTTTCTCCACTAGAGCTTTTGCCGTTTCAGCTTTTTCTGCTGGTGCTTCAGATTGGGCTTTGGTTCCTGATGCTTGTTCGCCAGTGGCTTCTTTTTCTGAGCTTGGGCTACGACGACGGCGACGACGTTGCGGTGCCGGTTTTGTATCGTCTTCTTTCGCTTCAGTTTCAGCAGTCGTTACGGCCTCAGCTTGCGCAGATGGCTTTTCAGCTTTTTCTGCTTTTGTTTCGGCTTTAGGCGCTTCTTCTTTTGAAGTTTTGCTTACTGCGGTATCATTCGGTGTTGCACTTTCAGGCTCCGACGCTGCTTTTTCTGCTGGCTTTTCAGCGCTAGTTGCTTTTGCGTTAGCCGTTGCTTTTTCTGTCGAATCAGCAGTTGGCTGAGTGACTTTCTCAGCAGGCGCTGCTGTTTTGGCAACTGGTTCTGCTGCCGGAGCTTTTTCAGTAGCAGGCGTTTCAGTGCTTGCAGCTTCAGTTGCCGTCGTGTTTTCCGCTTTAGGTGCATTACGACGACGGTTGCGGCGACGATTGTTTGAGCGTGGCGCTTTCTCTTGCGTCGCGTTCGAGTCGTTTTGTGCTGCGTCCGTTGCTGCAACAGGTGCTTCTTGAGCATCCGTTGTCGCTTTTTCTGCTTCCGCTTTTGCTGGCGCTACTTTTGCCAACTCTTCATCAGAGATAGGCTCAGGGCGTGGCTTCTCGCGATACTTCTGATTGTTAGAACCTGCATTGCGTTGACGACGTGGTCGCTTGTTGGCGCTATCTGTATTGTCGTTTTGCTTGCTTTGATTCTGTTTATTGCGCGGCGCGTTTTGCTCTTTTTCAGCCGTATTTCGATCATTTGAACGCGCTTTATCATTGTTGCGCTTGTTATTGCGCTGACCTTGGCGTTCATCATTGCGCTCCCGTTTGTTATTACGGTTTTGC
Source organism: Oleiphilus sp. HI0067 (assembly GCF_001635735.1). Classification (NCBI taxonomy): domain Bacteria; kingdom Pseudomonadati; phylum Pseudomonadota; class Gammaproteobacteria; order Oceanospirillales; family Oleiphilaceae; genus Oleiphilus; species Oleiphilus sp. HI0067. The sequence continues at coordinate 22,660 of NZ_LWFI01001200.1, read as the reverse complement.
TGATTATTACGGTCATCACCACGCTTAGTGCGTTTAGCATTCGTTTGTCGATTACTGTTTTGGCGACGTTGGTTGTTGTTGCGATTTTTAGGAGAAGGTTTCTCTTCTTCTTTCTCGCTTTCTTCAGAGCTAAACATTGCAGAGAGCTTGCTAGCAATCTTTGCAAACAAACCGCCTTCGTTCGAAGAAGTTGGAGCTGGAGGACGAGGCGTAATCGTCTTCACTGCGGCTTCTTCTTTAACTGTTTCACGTGGTTGTGCAGCGGTGCTTTGCTCTTCTTCGTTTTGGCTAACTTCAAGTGTATAGCTTGGTGTGTCCTCAAGGTTTGCGTAATCATCTTCACGCAAACGTGTCACTTCGAAGTGAGGTGTTTCTAGATGATCTTTAGGAACAATAATGACATCAACGTTTTGCTTACTTTCAATCTCAACGATTTGCTTACGCTTCTCATTCAGAAGGAAGGTTGCAACGCTAACTGGGACGATTGCTTGTATCGCACCAGTTTTTTCTTTTGCACTTTCTTCGTAGATCAAACGCATGATCGATAGTGCAAGAGATTCAATGTCACGAATGGTGCCTTGTCCGTTACAACGAGGGCAAGTTTCTGAACGTGTTTCGCCGAGTGAAGGACGCAAGCGTTGGCGAGACATTTCTAGCAGGCCAAAGCGAGAGATCTTTCCGACCTGAACACGTGCGCGATCTAACTCAAGTGCGTCACGCATACGGTTCTCAACTTCGCGTTGGTTTTTGCTAGGGCCCATGTCGATGAAGTCAATAACAATCAAACCGCCCATATCACGTAAGCGAAGTTGGCGTGCTATTTCATCAGCGGCTTCAAGGTTTGTTTGAAGTGCTGTTTCTTCAATGTCGCTGCCTTTTGTTGCACGCGCCGAGTTGATATCAATCGAGACAAGTGCCTCTGTTGGGTCGATAACAATAGAACCGCCAGACGGCAATTTTACTTCACGTTGGAATGCTGTTTCGATTTGCGCTTCGATTTGATAGCGGCTGAATAATGGGATCTCGTCTTGGTAGAGTTTGATCTTGTTTTCATAAGCCGGCATTACAGCGCGAACGAAATTCAATACATCTTCAAATACTGCAGGTGCGTCGACCAATACCTCGCCGATATCTTGGCGCAGATAGTCTCGAATAGCGCGAATGATTACGTTGCTTTCTTGGTAGATTAAGAAAGGAGCGGGGCGGCTCTCAGACGCAGTCTTAATGGAATCCCAAAATTGAACAAGGTAGTCAAGGTCCCATTGTAGTTCTTCAGTACTTCGACCAACGCCTGCAGTGCGAACAATAACGCCCATGCTGTTAGGCATGTTTAAGCCAGACATTGCTTCTTTTAGCTGTGCGCGATCTGGCCCTTCAATTCGGCGAGAAATGCCGCCGGCTCTTGCGTTGTTTGGCATGAGTACCAAGTAACGACCAGCTAGGCTGATAAACGTAGTGAGTGCAGCACCCTTGTTACCGCGTTCTTCCTTTTCAACCTGTACGATTACTTCTTGGCCTTCGCTGATCGCATCTTTGATGTTAACGCGGCCTTTGCCAGCGCTTGGCTTGAAGTATTCTTTTGAAATTTCTTTAAGAGGAAGGAAGCCGTGTCGCTCGGCACCGAAATCGACGAAAGCAGCTTCTAGGCTAGGTTCAACACGGGTTACTTTGCCTTTATAAATGTTTGCTTTCTTTTGCTCGCGAGAGCCGGCTTCAATGTCTAGGTCGTAGAGTTTTTGCCCGTCAACGAGGGCTACACGCAACTCTTCGCTTTGAGTCGCGTTGATTAACATTCTTTTCATGAACAACGTCCAATATGGCGCTGTATACAGGAAGGGCAGAAAGATCGAGGGTTAGAATACCTACAACTGTGGCGTTAAAACGAGCATGCAAACACTAAACTCCAGGTTTTATAGCTGCTCTGTTGAACTAACATCTCATTGTAAACAGCAGGTCTTATGGTCTCTTTACAACGCAAGTCTTGTGAACTCACGGTGTCGGCCTGTGTCGTGATCATGCTTTGAATGGCTTACGAAGGCCTCTTTAAGCATCATCTAAAGATCTTTTGCGCTACGCTGTACAGCGTATTTATCCAATCATTTGTTTTGCAAACTGCGTAAAAACAAATGTTCCTTTGGGTGTTTCTCTTTTCATACCGTGAGCACAGTGAGCGCTATGCGATAGGCAGGCTTCAAGGCTTCGAACGATATGTATTACCAATGCATCACCATCATTCAACTTTGCCAACGCTTTTCTCATTGCTGTTTTTTTGCAACAAGTGCAAAGCGGCTATACTCTTTTTTCCTGCAGATTCTAGTGAAGAATGTGCGTATTTTACGGGGCTAAAGCTGTATGATTGCGGAAACGAAAATGTCGTTTCAAGCACCTTTGGATTTAAAAGGGGCCGACGCGGAAGCGAATATAGCAGTAATTGGTAGGTCGGGCAACGACTTAGAGGTGTAGGTGGCAGATCAAAAAGTAAAAGCTCAAAAACCTGAAGGACAAAAGAAGCCTTTGGGGCATGGTGTGCAATTAGTCACCATTACTGAGAAGAACGAAACTCAGCGGATCGACAATTTTTTATTGAGTGCGTGCAAGGGTGTGCCGAAGTCAAAAATTTATCGCGTGATTCGTAAAGGTGATGTGCGCATAAATAAAAAAAGATGTAAGCCAGAAACGAAGCTACAGCTCGGTGATATTGTTCGCGTTCCTCCTATGCACACAACGAACAGCGTTAACGGACAAGTTAAGGTTAGCGATTCTTTGTCTCAAGCGCTTAAAGATTCAGTTCTCTATGAAGACGATCAGCTTTTAGTGATCAATAAACCTTCTGGCTTGGCTGTTCATGGCGGAAGTGGTGTGAACTTGGGTTTGATAGAGGCTTTGCGTACAAAATACCCCGAACATCAGTTTCTTGAGCTAGTTCATCGATTAGATCGAGATACCTCTGGTGCTGTTCTGATTGCTAAGAGTCGTCCTGCCTTAAAAGCACTTCATGCGCAATTTAGAGATGATACGGTGAACAAGATTTACCATTTAGCGGTATTCGGTAAATGGCCAAAGTACAAAGTGATGGTGGATGCTCCGCTTCGTAAGAATGAGCTCAAATCTGGCGAGCGTATGGTGGTGGTGAGTGCTGACGGAAAACCGAGCCAAACGAAGTTTTCGATTCTGAATCGTTCGGATAAGTTTACCTTGGTTGAAGCAAAGCCGATTACTGGGCGTACGCACCAAATTCGCGTCCATGCCGCGTTTTCTAAACATCCAATTGTGGGGGATGTTAAGTATATTCAGAACTTGGTCGAAGATCAGGGCGGAATGGAGAAGGCGCGTTTGATGCTTCATGCGCGGGCCATAGAATTTGACTTGCCAATAAAGGGAGGCAAAACGCAACGCATGCGACTTGAAGCTGAATATGACGAGCGCTACATGCAAGCTCTTGAGAAAATGGAGTTACTTTAGTGCGATATTCAACGATTGTGTTCGATTGGGATGGAACCTTGGTAGATTCGGAGCGTCATATCGTTTCCTGCATCGCTGAATCTGCACAAGTGTGCGACCTGCCTGAGCTCAGCTACGCCCGCATGAAGAGTATCATCGGTCTCGGTATGAAAGAGGCTTTGTTTGAACTTTATCCCAATATTACTGAGGATCAGATTCAGACGTTGAGGGCGCACTATTCTAAGCAATTCCATAAGAATGAAGGTGCAGAGTTATCGTTGTTTCCAGACGTATTCGACGTGCTTAAAGAGCTAAAAGATCGAGGCTTTGTTTTAGCTGTAGCGACAGGTAAGAGTCGACGCGGTCTTGATATGGCGAAGGAGCAGAGTGGGCTAGGACAGTTTTTTGATATTGAACGGTGCGCGGATGAAACGCGATCGAAGCCGCACCCGCAAATGCTTATCGAGATTTCTGACCATTTGAAGGTGCCGCGAGATCAAATGTTGATGGTTGGTGATACGACCTTTGATATGGAAATGGCGCAGAAGGCACAGATGCCTAGTGTCGGCGTAAGCTACGGTGTGCATGCGGTGAAGAGCTTACGGCAATATAATCCGAAGCGCATTGTTGATGCGATGCCTGAGCTGCTAGCATGGCTCGTCGAATCACATGACGATATAAAGCTCTAGATTTTTTATCATGGGCGTTCTCAAGTCGATCGTTGATTAGTAATTTTGATAAAACAATAAACTAGGAGTTCCTTTTGGAAAACTCAGATAACGTAAAGGCAGTCCCTCAGCCAACTAGTTCCAACTCTAAAGAATGGAAGTTAATTGAAAAAACGGTAGCTACTTTAGGGGTTGAGCAGCGACGTACTCGTCGTTGGGGTATTTTCTTTAAGTTGCTGACCTTCGCTTACTTATTCATTTTGCTTGGCATGATGGCAAATGGTTTAAGTCCAAGCGGTATGCAGGTTGACTCCGAAAATTACACTGCCTTGATTGATGTGCGAGGAGTGATTGCAGATCAAGAAGATGCTAGTGCTGATGTGATCGTGACAGGTTTACGCTCTGCATTTGAGGCAGAAGGGGCTAAAGCGGTCATTTTGAGAATTAACAGCCCGGGCGGAAGTCCAGTTCAGTCTGGCTACGTCTATGATGAAATCAAGCGGTTGCGCGGCTTGTATCCTGAGAAAAAACTCTATGCAGTGATTACCGATTTGGGAGCCTCTGGCGCTTATTACATGGCAGCGGCTGCTGACGAAATTTATGCAGATAAAGCAAGCTTAGTTGGGTCTATTGGTGTAACAGCAGCAGGTTTTGGCTTTGTTGACCTGATTGATGAATATGGCGTTGAGCGTCGCACTTATACCTCTGGTGAGCACAAAGCATTTCTGGACCCGTTTAGTGAAGAGGATCCAGAAGAGGTGGCATTCTGGAAAACTGTATTAACTAGTACGCATCAGCAATTCATTGATAAGGTGAAAGAAGGGCGTGGTGATCGTTTGGTAGAAAACGATAAGTTATTTAGTGGATTGATCTGGAATGGGGAGCAAGCTCTTGAGTTGGGCTTGATTGACGGATTAGGTAGTTCTGGTTACGTGGCGCGCGAGCTTGTCGGTGCTGAAGATATTGTTGACTTCTCATTGCAGCCAGACCCACTCCAGCAATTTACAGAGTCCTTGGGTGTATCCATCGGCGGAGCGATCAGTTCAGTATTAGGTTTGAATACCATGCAGCTTCGTTAGATTTTTTAAAAAGCTATATAAGGCAGCTAATTAGCTGCCTTTTTTATGGGAGCATAATACCGAAGCGCTTAAGTATGTGGCATAGCTCTATTAATGGGAGGCCTATCAGAGCATTTGGGTCTTTTGTCTCAATCGCCTCAAACAACGTAACGCCTAAACCTTCGACCTTGAATCCGCCCGCACAATCATAAGATGGCTCTTTTTGCACATAGCTTTCAATTTGGGCGGATGTTAAAGGCTTAAATTTCACGCGCGTTAGATCGCAAGTGGTTTCTTCCTGCATTGTTTCGGTGTTAACGACCGAAAGAGCAGTAAAAAACGAAACCTCTTTGCCTGAGCAGAAGGCGAGTTGCTCGCAGTTCTTTTTGAAAGAACCTGGTTTATGAAGATATACTCCGTCGCAATAAGCTACCTGATCGCTACCGATAACAATGCTTTTGATTGGTGATGAGAGTGATGCCACCACATTATGCGCTTTTAGTGATGCGAGCTTTAGAGCTAAGTCTTTTGGAGAGTTGGCCGAAATAGATCTTTCATCGATCTCAGGAGCAATGCATTCAACATGAGAAAACAGCTTTTCTAATAGAGTTTTGCGGTATTTGCTAGATGAGCCAAGAATTATGCGATGGGTAGTCATTTAGTTTTCTTGAAATAGTTCGAATTGGCGCTAGTGTTTCATATTCCAAACTGATGCTGAAGCCTCAGTTGTGCACTGCTTTGAACGATTGTTAAAAAAATGTTGTTTTCTTTTGACAAGTACGGGTCTCGCCAATAGAATTGCGCGCTTATGTCGGATCACTCACTCCCAAAGACTGTCGATCCCCTTAAATACGCTGACCAAAACAAGGTTTTGCAGGGGAAAATTGCAGTGCAATGCATGCCTCGTTTGGCAGATATTGTGCTAAGTACTGAAGGGGATGTAGAAGTAATGCTTGAGTTTGATCGCGATGAGCAACATCTTAGAGTTCTCAAAGGGCACCTGAAAGCGGAATTAGCTTTGACCTGCGAGCGTTGCTTAGAAGCGGTTAACAAGGTAGTAGAGTCAGACTTTCAGCTTGGTATTGTCTTATCAGATGAGCAAGCTAAGAACCTACCTGGATACTACGAGCCGCTTTTGGTCGAGCCGGAAGTTATGCCGGTTTATGATGTGGTCGAAGAGGAATTGATCCTCAGTTTGCCGATGTTTTCCTATCATGATGATTGTAAAGCAGAGCAGTTTGGGGAAGAGCAAGAAATCGAAGAAGCACCGGAAAAAGAAAATCCTTTTGCTGTGTTATCTGAATTGAAGCTCATAAAATAGTTTATGATTTGCGCGCATTTATAGATTGCGCCACATGAGAAAGACACCTTTCGGGAGAAACGTATGGCTGTTCAACAAAATCGCAAAACTCGCTCTAAGCGTGGCATGCGCCGTTCACACGACGCGCTAACTGGTGCAACTCTTTCAGTTGACTCAACTACTGGTGAAACGCACCGTCGTCACCACGTAACTGCAGACGGTTTTTACCGTGGTAAGCAAGTTATCGAGAAAGCAGACGACTAAGCGAATTATTCGCACGCTATGACAGGAAACCTGCGCATCGCTGTTGATGCGATGAGTTGTGATCATGGCGCACAAGTGGCGGTTAATGCGTCACTTTCGTTCTTAGAACGAAACAAAACCTCTGACATTGTTTTGGTTGGTAATCAAAGCGAGTTGGAGGTTTTTTTGTTTCAGCACCCGCTCTATTCCTCATTAAAACATCGTCTTGAAATAAGCCCAGCTAACTCTGTTGTTCTTATGGATGACAAGCCCTCAGTGGTGTTGCGTCGAAAGCAAGATAGCTCAATGGCTGAAGCACTAAAGATGGCGCGTGATGGCTCAGTATCAGCAGTGGTCAGTGGTGGAAATACCGGAGCCTTGATGGCTTTAGGGCGCTCCATTTTAGGGACCTTTCATGGTGTTGATCGCCCAGCTATCACAAAGCTATTTCCGTCTCAAAATGGTGGAACCTTAGTTCTTGATCTTGGTGCAAATGTAGATAGCTCAGCTGAGCAGCTTATGCAATTTGCCTTAATGGGCCAGATACTTGCGCAAGTGATTAAAGAGAAAGAACAGGCGGACGTTGCGCTTCTTAATGTTGGTGATGAAAATATTAAGGGCAACGAGTTAGTTCGTTTGGCGGATTCTCTTATCAGAGAAGCGCCAGAAATTAACTATATTGGTTTTGCTGAGGGCGGCGATATTTTTCGAGGTAAAGCTGACGTTCTTGTTTGCGATGGTTTTGTTGGGAATATTGCACTAAAAAGCGCCGAGGGTGCGGCAAATATTATCCTTGATGGGGTGAAGGCCTTTTTTGAACGTTCATGGTTTACGCGCTTGTTAGCGAAGTTGTTGGCGCCACATATGGCTAGTGCGCTGAAACAGCTTGATCCCGATACGCACAACGGAGCAATGTTTTTAGGATTAAATGGCGTTGTGGTGAAAAGCCACGGCAACGCAAAGGTAGAAGCGTTTGTGCATGCAATTGAGCTTGCGGATCGCGAAGCACGCTCTAATCTACCTGAAAAAATTAACAAAGCACTAGAGTTCATCGCTTTCGACTAATTTGCGGTGATATAAGGAGGTTTTATGTCGTTGGTATTTATGTTCCCCGGTCAAGGATCGCAAAGTGTGGGCATGATGGCTGATTTGTTAGCATCATCAGAGAAGGCAAATCAGGTGTTTGCTGAAGCTTCTGACGCGATTGGTATCGATTTAAGAAAATTGGCGCTAGAAGGTCCTGAAGAGAGAATTAATCAAACAGAGATTACGCAGCCATTGATTCTCACCGCTAGTATCGCAGTATGGGAAGAGTGGTGTGCTCAAACAACGATTCGACCGGACTTTATGTGTGGCCATAGCCTCGGTGAGTACACCGCGCTCGTTGCCTCTGGCGCTATTTCATTGTCTGATGCCGTTAAACTTGTTCATTTGCGTGGCCAGCTTATGCAGCAGGCAGTTCCTCTGGGCCAAGGTGCGATGGCAGCTTTGCTTGGTTTGGATGATGAGACTGTTATTAAAGTATGTGAAGAGGCATCTAGTGTAGGTGTTGTATCAGCAGCTAATTTTAATTCGCCGGGTCAGGTAGTGATCGCGGGTGCGAATGATGCGCTTGAAAAAGCGATTGAGTTGGCTAGAGAAGCAGGTGCGCGCCGCGCAGCAATGCTGCCTGTGAGCGTGCCTTGTCATTGCGCTTTACTTGAGCCTGCGGGTGAAAAACTTGCAGAAGCCATCAATGCCATTTCGTTTAGCGAGCCGCAGGTTCCGATTGTTCAAAATTATACTGCGACCGTAGCAGAGTCTATTGAAGACTTGAAAGCGAATCTATTGCCTCACTTGTCTAAAGCTGTGCAGTGGACTAAATCAGTACGTTACTTGGCTGATCAGGGCGCAACGCAGTTTGTTGAATGTGGGCCAGGCAAAGTCCTTGCAGGTTTGACGCGTCGCGTCGACAAGTCACTAGAAAATTTCGCAATTTCAGATGGGCAGGGCATCACCTCAACGATTGCATCGCTCAGTGAGGAAGCGTAAATGAGTTTAAAGAAATCAAATGAGCGAAAGGTAGCTTTAGTAACTGGTGCAAGTCGCGGCATTGGTCAGGCGATCGCCAAGGCTTTAGCTTCTGATGAAAATATAACTGTTATTGGAACGGCTACCTCTGAAGCCGGCGCGTCTTCTATCTCTCATTATTTTGCCAAATGGGGTTTAGATGGTGATGGGATTGTTATGGATGTGAGCGACCCCGACTCGGTGAGCGATGGCATTGCAATGGTAACTTCAGCTTATGGAGCACCTTCTATCTTGGTAAACAATGCTGGCATTACCAAAGATGGTCTTATGCTTCGTATGAAAGAAGATGACTGGCAATCAGTGATTCAAACTAATTTGAGCTCTGTGTACCGCACATCGAAAGCAGTATTGAAGGGAATGACGAAGGCTCGCTGGGGGCGCATCATTAACGTGAGCTCTGTCGTTGCACAAATGGGTAACCCGGGGCAGGCAAATTATTGTGCTTCTAAAGCTGGGATTGAAGGTTTTACACGTTCGCTCGCGTCTGAAATCGGTAGTCGTGGCATCACGGTAAATTCAGTTGCGCCAGGTTATATTCAGACCGACATGACTGACGATTTGAGTGAAGAGAACAAGGACTTAATGTTGTCCAAAATTCCTGTGAATCGTCTTGGTAGTTCTGCGGAAGTTGCTTCAGCGGTCGCCTTTTTAGCTTCACCGAATGCATCGTATATCACAGGCCAAACCTTGCATGTGAATGGCGGAATGTATATGTCTTAAAGGCCTGATTGGAACTTGTTTCAGGGCATTGATTCAACTAGACTAACACGCAACATTACCTGACACGTGCAACTAGGGCGTAAGCAGGGAGCGTGCAGACCAGCATCAATCAAAACATAAAGCTGGTTAGCACTCCGATATAATGAAGAGAGGAAACTATGAGCACTGTAGAAGAGCGTGTAAAAAAGATTGTTTGTGAACAACTAGGTGTTAAAGAGTCTGAAGTACAAAATACTTCGTCTTTTGTTGATGACCTTGGTGCAGACTCTCTTGATACCGTAGAGTTAGTAATGGCGCTTGAAGAAGAGTTCGAAACTGAAATTCCTGATGAGGAAGCAGAAAAGCTTTCTACAGTTCAAGAAGCAATCGACTACATTATTGCTAATCAATAAGACTCGATTTGCTCTAGCAAACCGTCCATGGCGATAATGCTTTGGGCGGTTTTTTGGTTATTAAGTAAGTGTTTTTGTTATAGCTGCTGTTGGTCTTAATGCTGAGCTATAAAATCATAGGATGGAGATACCCATGTCAAAACGTCGCGTTGCTGTCACAGGTTTAGGTGCGTTAACCCCGCTCGGGAATACGGTTGCCGAAACTTGGGACAAACTAATAGCGGGAGAAAGTGGCATCGGTTTGATTGAGCGCTTTGACACGACAGATTTACCTGTAAAAATCGGTGGTGAAATCAAAGATTTCGATTTGTCAGAATACATTGATCGAAAAGAAGCGCGACGTATGGATGCGTTTATGCACTATGGCATGGTTGCTTGTATGCAGGCTGTGCAGGATGCAGAGCTCGAGTCCTTATCTGAAGAACAACTAAAACGGACAGGCGTTGCGGTAGGGTCTGGCATTGGCGGTATCGAAACGATCGAATGTACACGAGATACCTTCCATAAGTCTGGCTCTCGACGCGTATCACCATTCTTTGTGCCTAGTGCAATCATCAATATGATCTCTGGCAACGTTGCCATTAAGTATGGTTTTAAAGGTCCTAACATTGCGGTTGTGACGGCTTGTACGACAGGTACACACAATATTGGTTACGCTGCGCGAACCATCGCTTATGGCGATGCAGACGTGATGTTAGCAGGCGGAGCGGAGATGGCTACAACGCCAGTTGCAATCTCGGGCTTCGCTAACGCAAAAGCGCTTTCATCGCGTAACGACGAACCAACAAAAGCATCACGACCTTGGGATAAAGGACGAGATGGCTTTGTGTTATCAGATGGTGCGGCTTGTGTTGTGCTTGAAGAATATGAACACGCGAAAGCGCGTGGTGCGAAGATTTATGCTGAAGTGATTGGCTTCGGTATGAGCGATGACGCATTTCATATGACAGCGCCTTCTGAAGATGGCGAAGGTGCATTGACCTCAATGCAAAATGCCTTGAATGATGCAGGCATACCAGCCAGTGAACTTGATTACATCAATGCGCATGGTACTTCGACTCCCCTGGGTGATTTAGCGGAAGCGCAGGCAATTCAGAAATTAGTCGGCGATACCAATGAGAAGCTCTTAGTAAGCTCTACAAAGTCATCGACTGGCCATCTACTCGGTGCAGCTGGTGCGATTGAAGCGATCTTCAGTGTGCTTGCGATTCGTGACAATATTGCACCACCAACTATTAACGTTGAAGATAAAGAAGAAGCTGTCACGTTAGATATTGTGCCTAATCAAGCCCGCGAAGCAGAAATTAATACTGTGTTGAGTAACTCATTTGGTTTTGGTGGCACGAACGGCACCTTGATCTTTAAAGCTGTATAAGCGTTTATCTTTAGAAAACAACAATAAATTCAGAGGTTCTCAATGGGGGCGCTCCTGTATTCCTCGCTTGAGGAAGAATCTACATCTCCGCTTAGTTTGAGTAACCGCGGTCTCGCGTATGGCGATGGTATCTTCGAAACCATTCGTGTTGTTCAAGCTAAAGTGCCGTTACTAGATTACCATCGCGCCCGATTTCTCCGTGGTGTTGAGGTACTCTCTCTTGGTTCTAGTCTGGAGCTACTAGAAGCTTTTGATGATCAGCTAGAGAACGCCGTTCGTCAGCTACAATTGCACGGTCATGAGAACGGTCTGGTTAAACTCATCGCTACACGCAAAGAAGGTGGGCGTGGCTATGCGCCTATAAAGCCGAGTTCCGTTGATCTATTTATCCAAGTATTTGAATTACCTCACTACCAAGAATCTTATTATTCATCGGGGATTGAGCTTGCCTTGTGTTCGCATCGCTTGAGTGAGCAACCTATGTTGGCAGGTATCAAGCATCTGAATCGACTTGATCAGGTCATGGGGGCTCGCGAGTTAAACGGCGCGCCGGAAGGTGTCATGCTTGATCAAAAGAATCACGTTATTGAAGGCACCAAATCAAACTTAATCGCTTTGATTGATGGAACGTTTTACACGCCAGAACTGAGTGTTTGTGGAATTCGCGGTACCTTATTAAGTGCTTTGCTAGCAGGCGAGCTTGAGGAGTTCGATGGCTCTTTCACGATACAGGAGCGACAAATGACATTGGATGATCTGCATCAGGCAGATGCCTTACTCATGATCAACAGTGTATTTGGTGTATGGCCTGTTAGCCAGTTTCAGCAATCAAAATATGCGCCTTCTACACAAGTAAATAAGATGATGTCAACAGTAAAACAGCGCTTTGGTTTTGATTATGAAGTGGCTTAAATTTTTTCTCGGCTCAGTTGTTCTTTTCGCATTGCTTGGTGCGTTAGCAGTCCTTTCTTATCTGCGTTATCTCGAAAAGCCCTTACCAATCACAGAGCCTTTTGTATACGAACTTAAAAAAGGAAGCTCGTCCAACCGAGTGATTAATGATTTCCATAAATTGGGAATTATTGAATATGAAGAAGTGGCCAAGATATACGTTCGCCATAAAAATCTTAGTCCGAAACTCAAAGCCGGCGAGTTTGAAATTCAACGCGATATGACGCTGGTTGAGCTGTTTGCCTTGCTTACATCAAATCAGTATGTCAGCTATAAAGTCGTTTTAATTGAAGGATCTACATTCAAAGAAGCGCGTGCAGTGCTTGAATCAGATTCTCGCTTGCAACATGTGTTGGTAGGTTTGAGTGACAAAGAGGTACTGCAAAAACTCACAGGAAATAAATCAAGCGATCTTCCGCAAAAAGGCGATTTTGTTTTCACGCATCCCGAAGGGGCGATTTATCCGGATACTTACTTTTTCCACAAAGGTGAGAGCGATCTTTCCATTTTAAAGCGCGCGCATCAGCGCTTACTCAAAGTGCTAGACGAAGAATGGTCGAAGCGACAATCTAAACTGCCATTAGCAACGCCATATGAAGCTTTGATTCTCGCTTCAATAGTTGAAAAAGAAACCGGTAAGCCTAGCGAGCGTGAAGAAATTGCTGGTGTGTTCGTACGTCGGTTGAATAAAAAAATGAGACTGCAAACAGACCCTACGGTGATCTATGGTCTGGGGGATCGTTACAAGGGCAATATTACCCGCAAACATCTAAAAGAGCTGACGCCTTACAATACTTATCGGATTAATGATTTGCCTCCGACGCCTATTGCCTTAGCGGGTCGCGAAGCGATTCACGCTGCGTTAAATCCAAAGGCTGGAAAGACTTTGTATTTTGTTGCCAAGGGGGACGGTTCGCACGTGTTTTCCGAAACGCTGGCACAGCATAATAAAGCGGTACGAGAATACCAATTACGTCGACGAAGCGATTATAAGTCGATTTACAATTAGCTATGAGTAATAGGGGCAGTCATAAGCAGATTGGTCCCGACGAGAGAAAACGAGAATGCGTGGAAAGTTTATTACCGTCGAAGGCGGTGAGGGTGTTGGCAAGTCCAGCAATATTGAATTTATAGCGAATACATTGCGAGAAAAGGGTATCCATTGCATTGTTACCAGAGAACCGGGTGGAACGCCGCTAGCAGAAGAAATTCGTGAAGTCCTGATTGCACGCCGTGACGAGAAAGTTTGCCCAGATACCGAATTATTGTTGATGTTTGCTGCGCGTGCGCAACATCTTAACGAGAAGATCCTTCCTGCATTAGACGCGGGTACATGGGTTGTGTGTGATCGCTTCACCGATGCAACCTATGCCTACCAAAGTGGTGGGCGTGAATTACCGAGTGAAAAAGTTGCCAACCTCGAAAACTTTGTGCAAGGTGATCTGCGTCCAGATGTTACGCTATTGCTTGATGCGCCGATTGAAGTTGGTATGGCACGGGCAAGCAAACGTGCCGCGCTAGATCGTTTTGAAGAGGAAGAAATCGACTTCTTTAATCGTGTGCGTAATAACTATCTTGAACGTGCGAGCGAAGATCCTGAACGCTTCGTTATTCTTGATGCAAGCCAAACACTTGAAGAAGTACAATCTGATTTGGCACTTAAATTGAGTGAGTTGATTGAATGAATTTTGGAAGTGATAACCAAAGTGGAGCCTCAGAGCAGGTATTAAATGCCATTATTGCTGCAAATGCTGGTTCCAGCTCAAGCTATGGCACAGATGAGTGGACACACAAAGCCGAGCTGCTATTAGCCGAGATCTTTGAAACCGATCTTAAAGCCTACTTTGTTACCTCTGGAACGGCCGCCAACTGCCTTGCGCTATCCTGCCTCGTTCAGCCGTGGGATCAAATTGTCTGTCATGATCACGCACATATCTTGAATGATGAACTCACCGCTCCTGAAATGTATACCGGTGGCGCGCGTTTAACAGGTCTTGATATTGATCGTCCAAAACTAAGTCAGCAGGCATTGTTTGAGTACTTAACAACGTTTGAAGGGCATGAGCCTCATACTCCACAACCTCGCGCATTAAGTATCACGCAACTCAGCGAGAGCGGATGTGCCTACAGTTTGGAAGAAATTCAAGAGCTCACATCACTCGCTAAAAAGTATGATATGAATGTGCACATGGATGGCGCTCGTTTTGCCAACGCGCTTATCTCATTGAACTGCTCGCCTGCTGACATGACCTGGAAAGCCGGCGTCGATGTCTTGTGTTTGGGAGCAAGTAAAAACGGCGCGTTAGCGGCCGAAGCGGTTATCTTCTTCAATAAAAAACTTGCTAAAGACTTTGAATATCGACGTAAGCGAGCAGGGCATTTGCTTTCTAAAGGTCGATTATTGGGGGCGCAGTTTTGCGGTTGGCTTGAGCAAAATCATTGGCTCGATTTAGCGACACAGAGCAATGCGCAAGCACGCAAACTTGCTCAATCTATCCAGAGCAGTCGCTACTCTGAACTTGCTTGGCCAGAGCAGCAAGCAAACTTCGGAAACGAAGTCTTTGCGTTTATCGACAACGCTAAAATCAAGGAATTGCGAAACGCTAGCGCTGTGTTTTATGAATGGCCTAAGCGGTTTTTGCCAACTAAAGATCGTTCTGATGCAACGCTTGTGCGTCTTGTTGTCTCGTTTAATACCTCTGATAGTGAGCTCACTCAATTTGAGAATGTTCTTCATTCCTCTAAATAGAGAAAAAACCACAGCGGGTTCATAAGGTTTGAACCGGCGCTAGGTCTCTGACGTATCACTAACCTCACTATTACTATGTAAAGGGGTTGAAGCTTTGAGTCAGACACAACAAAATCAAACACCATCAAAGTCGCAAAATAATCAAAGCGTTAACGAAGCGAAGCGTTTGCCTTGCAGAGGTTGCACACCTTCTTGCTCAAATTATTCTAAATGCGATGGTAGACCATGGCGCATGGAACCAAGCGTTTAAATCTTGATAACTCGTCTTTCTTGAGAGAGCAGTCATTGTGTCAGGAAGCATCTTGAGCGAGTTGGCGTTACAATATGCTTTTGCATACAACGTTGCTTGCTTGAGAGCTAATTTTGAACTCACTCGAAGTCCTGTCTGAATGGGATAGTCTTCCCTCCAAATCTTTTACTAGAGAAAGCCATGTCGATGAGTTGGCGATTAGCTGTGACTGCTCAGGCTTGTTTAATCTTCTGTTGTCTCATCTTTCTATTACGCTTCCGTATCGACTTTCACGGCCCAAAGCAGTGCATTACTTTAATCTTCTGCAAGAGATTGGTTCAAACAAAATAAGTACGCTAAAGCCTGGACATTTGCTCGCATGGCGAAAAGATGTGTTGCCAAGTTCTGGAGATACTGGCCATGTGTTGATGCTGGAGAGCGAGCCAGTCCTATTGAGAGATAAGGTTTATTCAGTAAGTGTGTATGACGCGACTAAACGTTGTGATGGCGTATCGAAGCGAAGCATTGAACTGCACACGAATGAGCAAGGCGTGTTAATCGGAGCGAAGCTTCATCAAGATGAAAGCAAGGTAAAACGTATGCCTATCTATCACGCCAAGATCGAAGGCAGTCGTTACTGTTTTGGTTGCGCTTTGCCGCATAAGATGTGTATGTGTGGACACGTCGAAGCTAGCAAAGATCAAACCTCTGTCGTTATTTTTAGGCACCCAGAAGAGCGTAAAAAAACGATCTCTACGGTATCGTTAATCAAGCAGCGTTTTCCAAGCGTTTTAGTGAAAGATTCTGAGGTGTTTCCGGAGCCTCGTGCTAAAGAGCGTGAACAACAGGTGCTAATATTTCCTGGGGGCGACATTGTCGAGGCAGGCTTTGCTCAGTTAAATATGCAGGCAGAGGCTAAGAGTCTTGAACGTCAGTATATTCTCATTGATGCAACATGGCGTAAGGCGAAAAAGATACTACACCTCAATCCTTGGTTAGCAGAATTGCCAAGGGCCAGTTTGTCACTTGATAAATTGTCGAATTATTTGGTGAGAAAAGTACCATCGGAAGACGCGCTTTCAACGGTCGAGACATTTGCATCAGCGGTCGGGGATAGTGCCTTAACGACTTTGTTTGATCTGTTCATGCAAAAACAGATACAGATGATAGGTGCGGATTGTTATCGTCAGAATTACGCAGGTCATATCAATTACAGTGACGATTAAGCTGCATTGAATAACTTAGGCCTTTGTATGCCGGATATTCAGCAAACAGGCTTGAGCCGTGGATGATCTCCGTTATTATCTCGAGCTTGTGAATATTAATAATTAAAAGTTTTGGGCAGAAGAACATGGTGTTTGGCTTAGTTAGCCTGTGTCTTATTAGCGTGCTGGCCACATGGTTGGTCGATCAACTTAGTATTCCTATTCCGGGTGCGATTATTGGTTTGTTGATTGTGTTTGCTATATGTGTATTTCGTGGCAAGCCCGGCAAGTACCTAGAACGCTCTAGCCAAACCCTTACCCTGTATATCCCGCTGCTTATTCTGCCGTCTTGTATTGGCATCATGGATCACTGGCATTTAATCCAAAAAGAATGGCTGGCTATTCTGGTTGCCATCTGCGTCAGTGTACTGTTTACCTTGATTACAATGCCATGGCTATTCGCAAAGCTCGTTTCGAAAGATGAAAGAGAGCAGTCACTGTGATGGACTTTCTCTCAAATCTTGATGCTACTTCCTTACTAACAGATCTGGGGCTGATCTTGGCGACGCTGGCCACTTATTGGCTAGTGCGCAAAGCCTACGTGAAGTCGGGCTTACATCCGCTTTTACAACCCGTGTTAGCGGGTTCTGCTGTGATGATTTTGCTCTTAGTAGTGTTACAGATTTCCTATAAAGACTACTTTGCTTCGGTACAGATTATTCATTGGTTTTTAGCGCCCTCGATTGTGGCCTTGGCAGTGCCCTTGTTTTACGAAGCCAAGCATATGCGAAAGATTCTCGCCAAAATCAGCTTACTGGTGTTTGTGGGAGGGGTCGTCACTGTTGCCCTAGCTGTGGCAATTTTACTGCTCTTTTCAGCAAGCGATGAATCTGTTCTGGCAATGCTGACAAAATCCGTGACCACTGCTGTTGCGGTTTTAGTTTCAGAAGAAACAGGCGCGATTGCTTCCCTCGCTGCTGGGTTTGTGATGATTACTGGTGTCTTCGGCGCAGTCGTTGCACCCTATATATTTCAGAAGTTCTCTATCAAACGAGATGAAGAAAAAGGCCTCGCACTTGGTTTAAGTGCGCATGCGATTGGTACTGTCAAAGCCTTTGAAATTAGTCCGAAGTGTGGCGCGTATTCGATTCTCGCTATGATCGTCAACGCCATCTTCACCGCGATATTACTGCCGATCTGTTTTTGGTTGTTTTGATATCCGAAACTAAGGATCGGGAAGAAAATAAGTTTCGATTCAAACCCTTTATTATGGGCTTGCTATTGTCATAACTGTCGCAGCAAGAAATACCGAAGGAATTGTGGTGACGGCATCAATGGTTATCGTTGCTGGTGTAGCTACAATTTTTCCTGCAGTTTCTACAAACGTTGTTGGTTGTGCGATTGCAATAGGGTATTCATTCTCGAGTTTTTCTAGTGGTAACTCACCTTCGATAGTGAATAGTTTTCCACTTATTTCCCTAGATAAACGGTACTTTTTGATCAGCTCATCATTTTTGAAGCCTAGGGCTTTGATTTTTGATTCCAGCTGCTCAGGAGGGGTTGGCTCAATAAGCGTTAACGAAACTCTACCCGTGACCTGATTTTTATCATTAACTTTGAAATCTTCAAATGAAGGATAAAAATCGAAGTGTCTAGTAAGTAGTATGGCTTCAGCAAAATAGCTCTCAATTGGGAATATATATGCTTTATGTCTCGTTGTAACAACAAGCTCATTTGTTTGTTGATTTAAATAGAACCCGTTTACCCATTGTTGTTCATAGTTCGGTGCCCATAGGGCTGTTGTACATCCTGCGAGGAGTAATGTTGCGAATAAAATACGGTACATAATGACTTCTATTTATCTAAGACGAACAACTGTAATGCGACACACCGCCAGCATGGAAGTACTCGCGTGGTCTGAGCTGATAATACTTGTCTTCAATCTCTTTTGATTGCTCGTCGTAAGGATTAGAGAGTATTTCCTGTAGTTCGTGAATCAGCGAGTAATCGCCAGCTTCTGCTTGTTGATAGGCCGGAACAATGAGCCATTCACGCCAGATGTATTTCGGGTTCACCTGTTTCATTTCTTGAGCAATTTGAGATGGCTCTTTTGCCGATGCGCTCAGCGCGGCTTTCCATTGATCAAACCAAAGATTCCATTCATCCATCAAACTGTTTGCTGGCTCGCTGTAAAAACTCTTGTGCAGTGCTGAGCTGTCTTCGGGGATGTTCGAGAGCT
This sequence comes from Oleiphilus sp. HI0067, assembly GCF_001635735.1. Classification (NCBI taxonomy): domain Bacteria; kingdom Pseudomonadati; phylum Pseudomonadota; class Gammaproteobacteria; order Oceanospirillales; family Oleiphilaceae; genus Oleiphilus; species Oleiphilus sp. HI0067. The sequence goes on along the minus strand of NZ_LWFI01001200.1, from coordinate 4,020 downwards.
CACGGAAGAATAGGGTGTAGTCGACAGGCGTGAGTTCCATTAGGCGAATAAGTTGCTTCACTAATGAAGGCTCGACACTTTCTAAACCTAGCTTGGATGCCCACATCTGATTGAGCTCTGCGCGCATTTTATCGAAGAACTCGGTACGTAGTTGTTCTATTACTGTATTCGCTGGTGAATCTGCATCTAAAAGCGGAGACAGTGCAGAGCTGAAGCTTTCGAAATTGACTTGCACGGCATTGGGCTGATTGAAGAACGAGAAGTGTTCTCCTCCGCCAGTCCAAGGCTGAAAGCGTTGCTCAAAGCGTTCGCAGAATCCGAATGGGCCGTAATCAAGCGTGAAACCGCCTGCCGCACAGTTGTCGCTATTGAAGTTGCCTTGGCAGTAACCAACACGCAACCAGTTGCAGACAAGTGAAATGAGGCGGTCACGAAAGGCCTCGACTAGTAAGGCTAATTGCTCATCAAAGGGCAGGGTGGTGTCGATTTCTGCAATGTATTCTCGACGGATTAAATGCTCGACGATTTGTTTTAGCTCTTTATGTGCATTGGGATGTGCATCGCTGCGTGCACGGCGTGCGAAGAGCTCGATTTGCCCAACACGTAAAAACGAGGGTGCAACGCGTGTTGAAATCGCAACCGGATTATCCACGAGTATTTCAGGATCGATAGAATCAGATTCCGGTAAATACCAAGGGCGCTCGACGACTTCTGTTTCTGATACAAATAAGCTCAGTGACCTAGAGGTCGCTACGCCAAGTGCGTGCATATGTTCTTGTGCCAAGAATTCGCGCACGCTTGAGCGCAATACAGCCCGACCATCAGCGCCACGGCTATAAGGTGTGCGACCACTGCCTTTTAATTGAAACTCCCAACGTTTGCCATTTAGTTCGGCTTCAACCACCGACAATGCGCGACCATCACCGTAGCCATTTCCCGTTCTGAATGGGCATTGCTGTGTGTATTCAGTTCCGTAAATAGAAAGGGCGTAGCCTGTGGCCCAACCATAGGGCTTCATTGGCGCAGGAAGATGTGAGGCATCTCCAGAGAACAATCGGTGAAAGTCTTCTGTGTGTGCAAAAGACTCGTCAAAGCCAAGCTCTTCAAAAAAACTTGGGCTATGCGTAATGTATTTTGGCGTTGCGATCGGAGTTGGTGTGACGCGAACATAATGCCCCGAGAATACTTGGCGTGGGCGGTGATCTTGCCCATCTTCGTTGGATTGTGGATCCGGACTTAACTCGTTTAGCAATGAGTAGTCTGTGTGTTCTGCGAGTTCAGAAAGCGATGTAATGCGCGTAGCGATGAGAATGCTCCAGGGTCATAGTAAAAACAGGGCTGACGAATTGGACAAATCATAACACTTCATAAGTGGTGTTCGTCTGTCATCGAGGAAATATTTAAATGTGTGTACTGATTATTTGCTGGGCTTGGATTACTAAACGTAATGATAATCTATTTGATATGTTATAACGTAACATTTTATAGTCACGGATAGTCTGTTTTTATTGCCTATGGGATTAGTATGAGTAAATCAAAAAAAGCCTCGGAGCAGTACACAATCGAAACGATTAAATTAGCCTCTGAAGACGAGTATATGAACGATGCGCAACTGGCGTTCTTCAAAGCATTGCTAATTGAGTTGCATGACTCTACACGAGAGAGAATTCAAGAGGCTAAAGATCAAATGTCGAGCCCTGTTGATTCGGCTGACGAAGGAGATCGTGCCTCGTGGGAAGAGCAATGTGCGATTTCTATGCGCATTGTTGACCGAGAGCAAAAGCTACTCCCTAAGATTCAGCAGTCCTTAGAGCGGATTCGGCTGGGCGAGTATGGCTACTGTATTGAATCTGGAGATCCAATCGGTATTCCGCGATTACTTTTAAGACCAACAGCTGAGTACTGCGCAGACGTCAAACAAGCACGTGAAATGCAGGAGCACGTGTTCAGAGATTAGTTAAGCTTGAGAGTAAACGAATGATGTAGCCTCGATGCTTAATCAAAGCGTTGGAAGCATTAACTTCCAGCGCTTTGATTAAGCAACCACGCAATCACAAACACTTGCGGTAGGGTTAACAGCGGTAAATAGAGTGCTGTTTTCCATGATTTGGTGGTGTCTTTGATGACCATAATTTCGGTGTAATCGGTGGCGACGCCGCCCATCAAAAAACCAAAACTATTACCGGGGGCATTGGCACGAGTCATCAAGTCGGCCGCGATAGGTGTCGAGCCTTCTGAGCAGACCTCAATGATGGTCGCAGCGACTAAGGTCGCAAATAAACCAAGCAGAGTAGGACCGAAGTAATCTTGGAAAAGCTCTAGGCTCACAAAGGCGCGAATAGCAGAAGCGAGCAACACGCCAAACAATATCCATTTGATGATAATGCGTGAGCCATTAATGCCTCCTTGAACAAAGCGTTTAAGAAGCGTTGAATTCCATGAAACACCATTCAGTTGGCGCTTAGCTTCGGGCCAGAATTTGAAATCGGGATCGTAAGGCAGTACGTTCGGGTTGCTTGGGAGTGTTCCGTTTTTTTCAAGTCGATCAAACATCCATCCGGCCGCAATTCCAATGAGCATTGAGAGCAGAATAAAGATGATCGTCCACTCTAAGCCGATTAATGCAATCATGATGATCGTGAGTGAAAGCGAGTTCCATGGGCTAGCGATCAAAAACGCCATGGTTTGCCCAAGGCTTGCGCCTTTTTTACGAAGCTCCATGCCAACCATAAGAATACCGTGACTACACAGATCGAGCAGGACGCCTGCGAAGGTTGCGCGTAATAGGCCTGTAAAGGTTCCGCCTTTACCAAGCATCGATTGCACGAAGCTCTGTGGCACTTGGCTGAGCACTCCGACCATAATCATGCCGAGTACTAAGCCCCACCACATCACATGCATTAAATCGCGTACGCTATGACTGAATGCGCCCAGCCAATGTTCGTGTGCGAGATCTAAAAAACTTGCGCCGTAAAACGCGACCACACCAAGAATAGAACCCCAAAGTAACCAATCTGTTTTATTTGGTTCAGGTGCGCAACAGTTGCTTTGTTCTTCGTCAGCTGGTGGTTTAGAGCCACAGCAAGAACTTGTCGTTTGTTGTGTGTTAGCTTCAGGTTTGGCTGCAGACTTTTCTGCGTTGCCACAGCATGAACTTTTAGTTGTTGGTTCTGACGCTTGATTAGAAGCCGAACCGCAACAGCTTGTTTTCGAATCACTCATTGTTCTCCTCCTTACTGCAGAGGGTGTTACTGCTTAGCCCTTCAATAATTGCACACTGGCTATCGTCGTTGTCATTGCAGCGTGAAGATAGCTGTTCGAGCGATTGCTTCATTTTGCTTAGCGCGGCGATTTGGGAATCTAGTTTCGTGAGTTTGTCGGTCACGAAAGCTTTGACATCGCGGCTGTGACGATTCGTATCTCGCAACAAGGCAAGCAGTGCCTTGCATTCATCTAAGGTGAATCCAGTTTGGCGTGCAGACGCCAGAAAATGGAGTTCATCAATCTGTTTGTCGGTGTAAAGACGATAGCCATTCGAAGAGCGCTTGGCACTTACAAGGCCGATGCTCTCATAGTATCTGAGTGTTTTATCGCTTAAGCCTGTTAGCTTAGCCGCTTCGCCAATATTCATATTTACACCTATCTCAATAGTGAGCGTCGGTAAGAATAAAGCTTATAGCTACTGGAAGGTCAAGCGATCTTAGAACGCTTTCTTTTTAATCGAGCGCTAGCCAGAATTTGGCATCTAGTTGCTCGGTTTCGGGTGATAAATCTGGGTTGTGCAGATCAAACTTGATATTGTTTTGGTATTTTTCCAACGGAAACGCTGCTGATGTAACAGGGTGGTTGGTCAGAAAGTCTTGCAGTGCTCCGCTACTTGAGAGAATTTGAAGTCCTTCTTCAACGCGCTTTGCCATTTGGTGCATTTTTGCAGCATCTTCGCTTTGCGCATAAAAGTCCATCGCTTCAAAGCTATGGCAAGAACGGCATGTTTCTGAAGCTTGACTCTCCATCTTATGC
>NZ_LWFI01001199.1:0-14887 GCF_001635735.1 Oleiphilus sp. HI0067 | reverse complement strand
TTGCTGTCATTGCAACCATTGCGAAGGCTTCATTCACTTCGAACAAGTCAACATCAGCTGAAGCCCAACCTGTTTTGTTCAATACTTTTTCAATAGCGCCACATGGTGCGTGCGTAAATTTCGCTGGAGCTTCTGCGTGAGAAGAAGTCGCACGAATTACCGCTAGTGGCGTTAAACCTTTTTCTTTTGCAACTTTTCCAGAACAAAGAATTACAGCTGCCGCACCATCAGAAATTGCTGATGAGTTAGCTGCAGTTACAACGCCATTCTTGTCGAATGCTGGACGAAGTGAAGGGATTTTTTCAGGGCGTGCTTGACCAGGAAGCTCATCCTTATCAAAAACAACTTCACCTTTACGCGACTTAACTGTGAAAGGAACAATTTCTTCAGCGAACCAACCTTCGTTTGTCGCTGTCTGAGCACGCTCTAGTGAACGCAAGGTGTACGCGTCCATGTCTTCACGACTTAAACCATCTTCTTGGCTGTTTTCATCAGCAAACTTACCCATCAATTTGCTGGTGTACTTGTCTTCAAGTCCATCATAGAACATGTGATCTAGAAGCTCGCCGTGACCTAAACGGTAACCCGTGCGTGCTTTAGGAACAATGTAAGGTGCAAGCGACATGTTTTCTTGGCCGCCAGCAACCATTAACTCACAAGATTCTGCCTTGATCGCGTCAAATGCTTGCATCACTGCTTTCATGCCCGAACCACACATTTTGTTGATCGTTGTGGTTGGCACGCTGTCTGGGATGCCTGCGCCAAGTGATGCTTGTCGAGCTGGGGCTTGACCAACACCTGCTGGAAGAACGTGACCCATGATCACTTCATCAATATCGCTTGCTGCAATGCCAGCCTGCTCGATGCTCGCTTTAATCGCTGCTGCGCCAAGTTCTGGAGCTGGAGTTGTGCTTAGGCTGCCACCGAAGCTACCCATTGCGGTACGTTTTGCTGCAACGATGACGACATCGTTATCTGAATATGCTGACATGTTTATTCCTATACATCAGAGGTTAATCGGATCGCTCTTTTAGAGGCGCGCTAGTTTAATGTAAGTAGCCCAATCAGGAAATAGTTGAGCAAAGTTTGTGCGCGTTATAATGGTTATGGCGCTCTGTTGATTCAGTGACTTAGCCCACGTCTGGTGATAGCATTGCCGGCCTGTTTTTAGCATCCCACTTATTGTTGTCTGGAGAGTATATGACTGGTTTTACTAAACCAAGCCTTAAGCCTGCTAACCCTAATTTTTCATCAGGCCCATGCAGTAAGCGCCCGGGTTATGACGTCAATAACTTAGATATCTCTACGCTTGGTCGTTCGCATCGTGCGGCTATTGGCAAAGACGCTTTAGGTCGTGCCTGCTCAGAAACAGCGCGTTTGCTAGGTTTACCCGAAGGTTACAGAGTTGGCATCGTTCCAGCTTCTGATACAGGTGCCGTTGAAATGGCTCTGTGGTCATTGCTTGGTGCTCGACCAGTGGATGTATTTGCATGGGAGTCGTTCGGTTCAACATGGGTGGCAGATATTCTCAACCAATTGAAGTTGGATGACGTGAATCACTACCACGCTGATTACGGCTTATTACCAGACATGTCGCAGGCTAACCCGAAGCATGATGTGGTATTTACATGGAATGGGACCACGGCAGGGGTAAAGGTGCCGAATGCCGATTGGATTGCTGATGATCGCGAAGGCTTAACCATTTGTGATGCTACGTCAGCGGTATTTGCTATGGACATGCCATGGGAAAAGCTAGATGTAGTGACTTACAGCTGGCAAAAAGTACTCGGCGGTGAAGGTGCGCATGGCATGTTAATTCTCAGCCCTAAAGCGGTTGAGCGCCTAGAGTCATACACGCCTGCATGGCCTTTACCTAAGATCTTCCGTTTGACTAAAAAAGGGAAGCTGGTTGAAGGTATTTTCCGTGGCGAAACAATCAACACGCCATCAATGTTATGTGTGGCCGATTATCTCGATGCACTTGCTTGGGTGGATAGTCTTGGTGGATTGCAGGGTGCGATTGATCGTTCTCAAGCAAACCTAGCTGCCATTGAAAAGTTTGTCGCGGCAAATGACTGGATCGACTTCTTAGCGCAAGATCCAAATACCTTATCGAACACTAGTGTGTGTTTAAAATTGAACGCGACGCCAGAGCAAGTTAAAGCCATGATTAAACTTCTGGCTGACGAAAATGTTGCTTTTGATATCGGTGCTTATCGTGACGCGCCAGATGGTTTGCGTATTTGGTGTGGCGCGACGGTAGAGGCGAGTGACGTTGAGGCCTTAATGTCTTGGTTATCTTGGGCGTATCAAGAAGTACAATAATTCATCAGTGTTTAGCATTTGACGCTAATCTCTATCTTAGTTGCGTGTCACGCTACACAGACTTCCATAAGTCATCTAGTCTTAAGTAATTACTTTAAGGAGAGTGTCTTATGGAAGTTTCAACCATCATTTCATGGATCGTTCTGATCTTTGTTGCTTTTTATATCGTTCGCATCTACAACAATTTAGTCGCGTTCAAAAATCAATATGAAAATGCCTTTTCGCAAATTGAGGTGCAATTAAAGCGCCGCTACGATTTGATCCCTAACTTGGTTGAAGCAACTAAGGCGTATTTAAGCCATGAGAAAGAAACGCTTGAGGCTGTGATTAGTGCTCGAAACACCGCACTTGCCGGTTTGAAGGCTGCGTCTCAAAATCCCGCGAGTGCCTCAGCGTTAGGCAAATTAGCATCGGGCGAAGGCATGCTTCAATCTGCTCTCGGTGCGCTTAATGTTGCGGTGGAAGCGTATCCAGAGTTAAAAGCCAATGAGAATGTTGCGCAACTTACCGAAGAGCTCACTTCTACTGAAAACCGAATCTCATTTGCGCGCCAAGCGTTTAATGATTCCGTCACACACTACAATGTGTTTCGTCAAAGTTTCCCGAACAACTTTTTCGCACCAACCTTTGGTCACAGTAAAGATGCAGCGTTGTTAGAGTTTGAAGACTCAGCAGCAATTCAGCAGGCCCCTAAAGTTAGTTTCTAAAATCTGTTTTAAGGATAAAACGTGAATTTCTACCTGGCACAGGAAGAAGCCCGAAAGCAGAGTCAGCGTTTGATTCTGCTTTTTTGTTTGGCTGTATTTGTCTTGGTCGTTCTAACCAATGCTTTGTTTGTCGTATTTGTTTGGTTTAGCGATATTGGTAACTTAGCCGGCACCCAGCGAATTAACGTTTCTAGCTTGCCTTGGTATCAAGCCTTGCTCGCGATCATTGATAATTTTGGTTGGGACAAGATCGCCATTGTTAGCGCGATTATTGTCAGTGTGATTGCGGTGGCTACGTGGTCAAAGTGGTCCGACTTAAGTAAGGGTGGCCATGTTGTCGCTGAACTTTTGGGTGGAAAGCGCGTAAGCCCTGATACCAAAGAGCTACACGAGCGTCGCTTAATTAACGTCGTTGAGGAAATGGCATTAGCTGCCAGCATGGCAGTTCCCCCTGCTTACGTATTGACGAATGAGCAAGGAATCAATGCCTTTGCGGCTGGTGTCAGCAGTGATGACGCAGTAGTCGCTGTTAGCCAAGGTGCGTTAATGCAGCTAAATCGTGATCAATTGCAAGGCGTTGTTGCACATGAGTTCAGCCATATTCTTAATGGTGATATGCGCTTAAATGTGCGTGTTGTCGCAACGCTTCATGGTTTAACCATGATCAATGAGACTGGTCGAATATTAATGGAGGCAGGGTCACGCCGAAGCTATCGTCGATCTTATGGATTCTCTAACTCCTCCAGAAAAAATAACGGCGGTCAGTTTGTTATTTTTATAGCAGGGCTAGCCTTGTGGCTTCTCGGTACGGTTGGGCAGTTTTTTGGTGAAGTGATTAAAGCGGCGCTTAGTCGACAGCGCGAATATTTAGCGGATGCATCGGCGGTACAGTTCACGCGTAACCCGACCGGCATTGGTGAAGCGCTTCAGATTATTGGCGGCTACGGTAAACATTCTAAAATTGATAATCCACGAGCGCATGAACTAGGGCATTTCTTCTTCTCAGCTGCATTTAACAGTCGTCTGTTTGCTACGCACCCGTCAGTTGATGAACGCATTGAGCGTTTGCTGCCAAATTGGAATGGCCAGTATGCTGAGTCGACGGCTGAAGCTGAGCTTCGGAGTGAGTTTGGTGATGCAGTCATGGGGTTTTCTGGAGGCTCACTTCATGCGGAAGATTTATCGAAAGCTGTGCAATCTGAATCATCTGGAAGCAGCGATATAAGTTTTGAATTTCAGGAGCAAGCTGCTGCTGAACCGGCGTTTAACCTTAAGAGTTTATTGGAGCGTGTGCACACTTCCTATGACGCCAAAGGTGTGTATTACGCGTTTATTGGGCATGAGTCTGTTGCGACCAACGATTGGAGTGAACGGATCGCGCCCTTATCTTTATCGCAAAAATTAGATTTGCTCCGTGCGGCAATTCCATCGCTTAAAACTTTATCAAAGGAAGAGTACTCCGCATTTAGATCATCTTACCTTCAGGTCATTAGCGCAGATAAAAAACGTTCGCTATCAGAGTGGTTGGGTTTTGAGTTGTTTCGTAATCCATGTGATCGCTTTTTTGGCTTAGCTAAGCCGGTTAAGCCTAAGTACAAAAATATTGAGAGTATCGCCGGCTTTTACCGAATTGCCGTGACCAAATTTGTTCAAATGGGGACGAGAACAACTCGTGATCAATTGGCGGCTATTGAGGCCGCTGGTAAAGCGAGCGGTATTGACTTGGCTGGTACCAAGTTAGCATTGAATATTTCAACGAAAGAATTCACTACAGCCTGTAGTGAGCTGAAGAAAGCTTACCCTCTGCTGACGCCTCGATTGATAAAAGGTCTATTAGCGGCAGCTGAAGTGGATGGCAAGGTCTGTGAGATTGAGCAAAAACTTGTGTCGATTCTCGCTGCGATTTGGGATTTACCGCTTCCAACTTTGGAGATGTCCGAGGCTGCTTAAATCGAAGCAGGTACTTTTTACTGCTTCTCTGGTGAAAGCCTAAGTCTAGTTCTCATGATGTGCACGGCTGTCTGATGGTGCATCATCTCGCTCAACCATTGAGTAGTCACGAGATACCTTGGCCACGCGTAAACGATATTCTTTAAACACGCCTCCACGGCCTTTGGCTTGCGCAAAACGGTGGGCCTCTAGGTTTCGCCATTCCTTAATCGCCGCTTCATCTCGCCAGAAAGAGAGTGACAGTATCTTGTTCTCATCTACCAGACTGCCAAAACGTTCAATTGAAATAAAACCCTCAATAGTTTCAAGCATTGGTCTAAGTGATGCGGCAATGTCTAAATACTCTTGTTTCTTACCTTCGGTTGGGACAACCTCAAATATAACGGCGATCATTGTAATTTAACTTCTTGCCTATAGATTATGAAAAGACAATCTTAGCGCAGTGATGCATTCAAGGAAGGGGATATGGCGCAACTTGCACAAATAAATATCGCATATGGATTCGAGGGAGTAGATCATCCTTCAATGGTCGATTTCAAAGAAGCGATTGATCATATCAACATGCTTGCAGAAAGAAGTGAAGGCTTTGTTTGGCGCTTTCAAACGGAAGAGGGTGATGCAACCGCGGTACGTTTATTTGATGACCCAAGAGTGATTATTAATATCTCGGTTTGGGAATCACTCGATGCTTTGAAGAACTACGTGTATCAAGGCGAGCACTTAGACATTCTTAAGCGTAAAAAAGAATGGTTCCAAAAAACCAAAGGCCCGCACCTAGCACTTTGGTGGATTGAAGATGGTGATTTTCCAACCGCTGAACAAGCGAAAGAGAAACTGGAATATCTAGCGAAGCATGGCCCAAACGAACATGTATTCAACATGGCTTGGGCCGGCAACATTAAGGTGCAACGACAGGAATAATTAAGGGTGGGTTTAGATTAAACTCAGTGATCAATCTTTTCGGGATTCGCTGCTCAAGAAGAAAAGTATCAATCTCCTCTCTAGTGGGCGCTGCTGGAAGAATATTGGACCATACATCACCGTCTCTGCTGCTCATCAAGTGGCCACTCAGGCAAGAAGTGACGGTTGTCGACTCAGAGCTCAAACTTGCATTTAGTTGATAGCAATCTTTGTCGATTAAACCATAGTAATTCCACTTTAAAGGACGTTTGATATCGTCAATATTAAATTCTGCAATCTGTAGTTTCCCAGTTTTGAATTTATTTCTCGGTCCTTGATTATTTCGTTTTGGGTTAGCTGCGACAACTCGATATGTATCTCCATTTGCCCAAGAAATATTAGAGGATTTATAAAACAGTACGCGGCCTTTTTCTCTATTCGCGGTTGTCCAAGTCATTCCCTGATCAAAACTTAAAGCTGGTCTGTTGGATACTTGCGCAGTTAAAGCACCATTACCTAGTTTTTCGACATCGATTGCTGGGTCTTCTAGTTTTGTTTTAATAATAGCGTTAGTCGATAGATCCCATTCAATCCGGTGGTGGCCAAAAAATATCGCTATTGAATCATTTTCTAGCTCAACATAACTGAATATTTGATGTTGAGTTGCTTCGTCATCCGGTAAGTCAAAGGTGTGTGATGCAATCCATTTCGATTCGTTAGGCTGGGATAAGTAGAAAAACAGAGAACGATTGTTCTTACCTATCGCCGCTAATTGTTGATTGTGTTGCTTGGCCAAGAAGAGTTGTTGATTAGGATCGACCTTTGTTTCTAACGCTGATTCGTCAGAGTTCGGCTTAGTTATCAAAGTGCCAAATGTTGTTCCAAAATATTGAGTTTCATCAGTCTGAAGATAACTTGTGGCTCGAGTATAGCCATTGATTTTATCACGCTTTTGGATGGTCAAATTGTCAGGATTGAAGATGATCAACTCACTGTTGTTGGTGAGAATGTATGGTGATTGATCAGTCTTACCTGTCTTGCTAACAGAAACGATATTTTCCGAGAACGCCACAAGGGCAGCGTATTTATTCTCAGAAAAACTGTCGTTCCAAGATAAGTGATCAGTACTTTTTAGTAATAGGTGATTTACAGGATTTGTCAGAGGTAAATAATCGAATCCACTATCTGGCGGCGTTAGGGTTAAAAACGACCATTTCGAATATTGGCCTGACAAAAAATTGATGTCGCTTGTTGTGTAAGGTTGAAGAACAAGAGAACCGAGATGAGTCAGCTTTTTCGGTTCTATGTTGAATGTCGGGAATGAACTCCAAACACCGAATCTTGCTTCAAAGTTCGGGGCGCCATAAGAAACCGATTTTCCTCGTCCTGTTAACTTGAAAACGGTGTATAACCCAGGTGGAAGTTGAGCAGCAAAAACAGCTGTGTTTGCCGTGTCGATGGCTGATTTTTTAAGTTCAAAAAATCTTATGCGATCGATTTCTTCTATTCCTAGCTCGGGGCCTTTTAGCTTTTGTAATACTAGTGTATCGAAGCCTTCCACAAATCGTGTGGCTTCCGAGTCGTTTAAGTTTACGTCGACATAAACCATCCCTAGTACTGGAGCGATTGGTGTATCGTCATGGTAAATAACCATGTGAGATGACCCACAAGCTGTTAATAGGAATAAGGCTGAAATTGCAAAAAATATGCGCGTGAAGGATTTATACATCATTTACTTCTTTTGTTGTTTTTATGAGGGCGCACATTATATACATTTTGGTTTAGCAAACGAGTGTTAATTCAGACCTATCTATAATCGATTAATCTGGACATTTTCTCATCGCCATTTTTCTTTATTGAATCAATAACTCCTCGACGGTTCTCTAATGTGTGATTCTGGCTGACTTTCCATTTGCCTTGGATTTCATCAATGGTGATGCGCAGACCGACAATCGCTCTGAGCATGGTATCGATGTAGCCGTTTGGTGCGTCGCTTACTTTCCACGGCTGCTCGCGTTGATCTTCTTGTGAGCGCGTGAGTTTTTCGACAATGCTTAATAGCTCGTCTTTATCATGGTTGAAGGTGATTTCTCCCTTGATATGAACGGCGGTGTAATTCCATGTTGGAACAACTTTCCCATCGACTTGTTTGCTAGGGTAGTAGCCTGCTGAAATGTAGGCTTGAGGCCCTTGAAAAGTCACCAGTACATCGCTGCCGTTCTCGATGTGTTTATGCAATGGGTTGGCTTTCGCGATATGGCCGATTAGTGTGTGTTGACCATCTATCTTTTCCAATAAAAGTGGAAGGTGATTGGCTTCAAGCCCCTCGCTGGTATTCACAATGAGTGTCGCAAGAGGATGTTCTGCAATGAGAGCGAACATTTGATCTTGATTGTCGATTTTAAAAGCCTTGGGCGTGTGCACTGTCGTTACCTAATTATCAGACCATCTTTAAATGCGAAGTAGTATTTAAAGAGATAATAAAAACACACACAAGTTAGGACTTTCTAATGATCATTGATGCATGGGCGCAACATCCGACGCTTCGTCATATTCAAGACCCTATTTTTGATTCACTTCGTCGTTGGACAAAAATGCCCGTGCCCGAACAAGCGCCTCCAGTCGCGATGACGGTTGCGATGATGGACCAAGCAAAGGTAGATAAGAGTTTGATATGTGCGTGGTATGCGCCGCGCAATGTGATGATTTCAAATGACGAAGTGGCAGGTTTTGTCGCAGATGCGCCTGATCGATTTATTGGAGTGGGTTCGGTTGATATTTCAAAGCCAATGGAAGCGGTGCGCGAGATTCGTCGTTGTGTAAACGAGCTCGGCTTTAAAGCGATTCGCATTTTACCTTGGTTGTGGGAAGTGCCGCCGACAGATCGTCGTTTTTATCCAGTCTATACGGCTTGTGCAGATTTAGGCATTCGGTTTTGTACCCAGATTGGCCATACCGGTCCCTTGATGCCAAGTGAAGTAGGGCGACCAATTTACCTTGACCAAGTGGCTCTGGACTTCCCTGAGCTGACGATTGTTGGGGGGCATATTGGTTACCCTTGGACAGAAGAAGCGATTGCGGTGGCGACGAAAAACGAGAACGTTTATATCGATACCTCGGCGTATACAGCGAATCGCTATCCCGATAACCTCGTCAAATTCATTAAAGAGCATGGCCGAACAAAGGTTCTATTCGGCACGAACTATCCAATGCTGCTGCCAGCGCAAGCCCTCAAGCACTGAGATAGCCTAGAACTTGAGGACGATGTGAAAGAGCTGTTTTTAAGTGGCAACGCATAGCGTATTTTCAATTTATAGCGGTTTGCCTGTTCCAACCTTTTTAGCTGTGTTCTAGCTTAATCTTCGCGCAGCTCCTTCAAATAATTTTTTGGAGGTGGCGCCCAAGATTGGTGGCTCGAATCATGTTTGTCTTCGCGACCGCTCTTCATAGATTCTTTCAACAGTTCCTCAAGCTTAATAAACAACAGGCGATAGTGTTGCATCATGGTGCTGTCGCCTTGTGCTTTCTGCCACATGTCGTACAAGCTTGAATCATGTTTTTGCTCAGTATCAATATAGTTTTGTTTGAGTTGCTCTACATGGAAAGGATGAAAACCGATTTCTTGCATCGCCTGTCCACCCAGTTCCAAAGCGGAATAAAAGCTTTCAAACACCACATGATGCGCACCGGCTTGTCGCAGTGCGTAGCCGTCTCGTCGATCGTAGGCGCGCGCTAAGATTTTGATATGTGGATAGGTATGCGAAACATGATTGACGAGCTCAATCGCTAACTCCGATTCGTCAATCGCGACCACGAATAAACTGGCTTGTTCGATACCTGCTGTATGCAGAAGGTCATGGCGTGTTGCATCACCGTAGTAACTCTTAATACCAATATTGCGTACCAGATTAATCTGGTCAACGCTGCGATCCAGAACAACGGTTGGAATGCCGTTAGAGGTCAGTAGGCGATTAATTACTTGGCCAAAACGACCAATACCGGCAATGACGACCGGTGCTGAATCTTCAATTGCATCCTCTTCTTGAGAGGCATTGGTATTGAGTTCAAATCGAGGAAGAATAATTTTGTCGAAGGCAATAAACAGAAGCGGCGTTAGGAACATAGAAATCGCGATAACCAGCGCTAATAGCTTAGAAATATCATCAGGCAGTCCTGAGTTTTGAACACTAAAACTCAAGAGTACAAACCCAAACTCACCTGCTTGCGCTAGGCTCAGTGAGAGCAACCATCGATCGCTGTTTTTGATACGGAAAATCGTGGCAAGCACATACAGAATGCCAAACTTTACGAGCATCAATGCTGCGGTGGCGGCGAGCACAGTTAGCCACATGCTTGAGAACAACCCGAAGTCGATACCTGCACCAACCGTGATGAAAAACAGTCCTAGTAACAAGCCTTTGAAGGGCTCGACCGTGCTCTCTAATTCATGTTTGAACTCGCTATTGGCCAGCACAACACCTGCTAAAAATGTACCGAGGGCAGGGGACAGACCAACCAAACTCATGATCGCAGCAATGCCGATAACGAGGAGCAAGGCGGAGGCCGTAAAGATTTCTCGTAACCCCGATGCGGCTACGAAGCGGAAGAGTGGTCGACTAGCAAAATGACCGCCGACAACAACAATTGCAATCGCGCTCAGTACCACGATTGCATAGGCCCAGCTTGATAAACCATCGACCAAGCTATAGCCGTGATGGGCGTCTTCTGCTACAGTAGGTGAGCCACTTAAGGCGCTAATTGCGAGAAGCGGAATCAATGCGAGCATTGGAATGACCGCAATGTCTTGGAAGAGCAGAACCGAGAACGCGCTTTTACCGCCCTCTGATTTATTTAGACCTTTTTCGTTGAAGGTTTGAAGTACGATCGCTGTAGAAGAGAGGCTGAAAATCAGACCAATGGCGAGGGCATAGGTCCACTGATCGATAAATAAACTGGCAATCAATGCGATACACAAAGTGCTCAGACCAACTTGCAAGCCACCAAGGCCAAGAAGTTTCGTCTTCATATTCCAGAGCATTTTGGGCTCAAGTTCTAAACCAACCAAGAACAACATCATCACCACGCCGAATTCAGCAAAGTGTTGAATAGTTTGTGTCTCTTGTCCTACTAGCCCAGCGATTGGGCCGATGACCACGCCAGCAATGAGATAACCCAGTACCGAGCCAAGCCCTAAGCGTTTAGCAATCGGAACGGCAATAACGGCAGCGAGCAGGTAAATACTGGCTTGAATGAAATAGGCGGTCATATCAAACCTCGTTGTTCTTGTTAGTGGTGTTGGCGTTGTTGTAATGGTTGCTTAAGTCAATGTCACCGAAGGATTCATGCGTGAGAGACCCATCACTGAGTGCGTTGAAAAGTGCACTCGCTTTTTTTGTATGAGGCTCGATACGACCATCCTCTTTGGCTGTTCTTGCGCCAAACAAAACGAGAGGCGGTATGTAATGCATTTGGCATAGATGCGCGACTTGTTCGAAAGGGCGTAGTAATTCGCGCAGTGGATACTGGTTCAGCCCCTCTGTTTGATAAGCGCTTTCTTGGGCTCCTGCACTCGTCAGAATGAACAAGGTTTTGTCCTTGAGCTTGTCGCCACTCTTCCCGTAAGCAAAGCCATATTCGAGCACTAGATCTTGCCACTCTTTGATGATGGCTGGTGAGGAATACCAGTATAAAGGGAATTGAAATACAACGATGTCATGCTCGAGCAATCGCTGCTGCTCTCGCTCTACGTCGATATGAAACTTTGGATATTCGGCGTATAGATCAACCGCAGTAATATTATCGATCTTTTTCAGAGCAGAGAATAAGGTCTTATTGACCTCGGAGTCGCCTTGAGCTGGGTGGGCAAAAAGAAGCAGAATTTTTTTTGTCGTCATTAGAAGATCGTCTAGTCGTATCATTGAATCATTGTTTTGTCAGCGTAAGCACGCCGAAAATCTTATCTTTATCTATATTCAAGCGCTCATTGCTGACAGGCTTAATTGTGTCGGCGGGGGTTGTTACCGTTTCTGAGGTGGCATAAGCATAGGCATCGCCGCTGCTAGTTCCACCATCGAAGGCATACAGTTCTGCGCTGTATTCGTTTATTCATGCGCCATTCACGCAAAGAGGGAGAGCTGACACGCCAACAAACCAATCAAGTGAAGGCGCTATCATGCTGATCAGACTAAGGCATGAAAACTCGGGCGTTGCCGAAAATTGCGTTGTGATGATGCCTGTACCGGTATTTAGATCAGGGCCATCAATATAACTGCCGGCTTTATCTACTTTGATCAACCACTCAACGCAGTTTTTTAACTTGTAATTTTGGCCTTTCTCCGCGACGAGTGTGATTGCTTCACTAGCCTTCTGTCCTTCTTGCCATGGAGTGATTTGAGGCAAATGTGTTGCGCCTACGAGCTTTGAGTAGTGTGCATCTGAGGGTGGATATTCAATCGGAAAAGTCTCTTCGCTCCATATGCTTTCGTACGTCACTTGATACTGAGCATGACCTTCGCAGGCCATATGCGTATCACTTTTTTGAAGGGCTGAGCATGCTGACAGACCCAAAATACCTGAGAGCAATACAACATGAGACATGGTTTTCGTATCAGGCATATTAAAGATCATCCTGCTGCGATGTGAGCAATATTAGTTAGATTTTTTAAGATAGCTTAGATTTATCGATCGTAGGCTTCTACGTTAACAAGACATTCGCAATTGTGATACCGCAGAACAGAAAATGTTGACTAAGGTTAAGTCAGAATTTTAGAGAGCGCTTATGATCCAACTTAACATACTTCAAAATCTCGGATGGCAGTCTTTTTTTCAGCAACAAGTCTCGCTTGATGAATGGGGCGATGTGACCGCAGCGCGTGCTGTTGAACAACACCGCTCGGAGTTATTAGTAGATACTGGCGAGTAAACGTTTGCCTTGAGTATTGTTCCAAGTATGCCGCCTATTGTGGTGGGGGGCTGGCTTTTGTTGATTGAAGAGAGTGAAGGTAGTCAAAACAGTGCCTATCGTTTTCATCGTTTGCTTGAACGTAAAGGTCGTTTCGCACGCAAGGCTGCGGGTAGTGAAGTGAAAGAGCAGTTGATCTCGGCGAATGTAGATACAGCGTTTATCGTGAGTTCGGCGAATCATGATTTCAACTTAAATCGTATTGAGCGTTTTTTAGCTTTGGTCAATGAAGCGGATGCTGATCCTGTGGTTGTTATTACAAAGGCAGACCTCGCTGATAATGTTGAGGCTTTAGTATCACAGGTACAAAGTATTGATCCGAATTTATCTGTCTTAGCCGTCAATGCACTTGATGTAGCGTCTCATGAAGACTTTGAGCCTTGGCTCGTCGAGGGTGAGACAATTGTATTATTAGGTTCCTCTGGAGTCGGTAAGTCGACACTCGCAAATACATTGCTTGGTGAACAGCTGCAAAGTACCGGCGGTATTCGTGAAGATGACAGTAAAGGTCGGCATACAACCACTTCACGCGCATTGATCTCGCTTCCGCAAGGTGCGTTGTTATTGGATACGCCGGGGATGCGAGAGCTTCAGCTTAGCGATGTAGAAGACGGTATCCATGAGGCATTTTCTGATATCGAAAAGCTTGCTCTACGTTGCAAGTTTAACGATTGCATTCACGGTGAAGAACCAGACTGTGCAGTTCAAAAAGCGATTCAGGACGGTGAGTTGAGTGCGCGACGATTAGCGAATTATCAAAAATTATTACGAGAAAACGCTCTGAATTCAGCGAGTCTTGCTGAGCGTAGGGCAGCGGATAAGAGTTTAGGGAAGTACTATCAGAAGACTCAGGCTGAAGCGGTCAAGTTAAAGGGCCGATGAGGCAAAGCATTAATCTGTTAGGGCTAAGCGTTTAAGTTTAAACGAAGGTGCCAATCGGCGAGCGATTCATCGGGGTATTCTGCGAAGCATTTATCGTGTGTTTGTTTATCGACTTCTACCCATGAAGCTTTTGAGTTGAGCATCATGTGTGAGTGTTCAGGAGGGATTGGCAATTCGGTGTCGATGACTGAAGCAAATGGATGCACAAGCTCCGGCCAACGCGGATCACATCGCCATAATGAACTTCCACATTTTTTGCAGAATCGTCTTTCTGCTGGGCTTATGTTTGTTTCACCTGTTTCTTCATCTTTTATCAATGCATGGTAAACAGTGATATTTTCTTCACCCTCTATTTTTAATGTTTTCGCGTCGGCTCCGAGATTGATGGCATAGCCGCCACCTCCTGCAGTTTTTAGACAGCATAGAGCAATAACAGCTATTAAAAGGACAAAGACTAGAAGCTCCGACGTGGAAGCTGACGCTGCCGCAGTGGCATGAGCCTCTTGGGTGCATGCGCTTACCATTGGTTAAATGAGCTTGCTCATAGTTATAGCGCGTTCGTTTTATTTTTATCTAATTCAATGAGTGACACGCCAATAAAAAATGGCCATACCGAAAACCAAACCTCAGCCCGATAGGAATGTTGTTATCGCCGTTTATAAAGCTCCACAAAGCTATGATTATTGCCCCGAATATCATCATTATAAGAATAAAATCAGATAGACTTGTGATCACTTGGGATCAATACGTTTACTAAAATTTTTGTACTGCTGTAATGTTCAAGTAATTTTAATTTTGAGATTAAATTGTTATCGAACGGGGTGCCAGATTGAATAATAAGTAAACCTTTACTGTATACATCTTTATTGGCAATCATCCCTTCGTTTAAGGAGTTTACAGGAAGATGAATCTCTTCGAGGCATGAGTTGTCCTCCTTTTTTTTCCAATCTAACGTTTCAAGATATTCCAGTACTTCAGGGTCATAAGCTAGAGGAGCTGATCTTAGGATGCTCATCGTGTCATGGTGGCTTTGTTGTTTACTGTAGGGACTATAACGTAGTTCTGTATACTCAAGAACTGTATTGAAAATTATGTTGCTCTTGTCCAATTTTTGTTTATCCAAGCCCTGAGGAAAACCTTTACCGTCGATACTCTCTTTTTG
>NZ_LWFI01001198.1:0-1572 GCF_001635735.1 Oleiphilus sp. HI0067 | reverse complement strand
CGTGTTTTTGGAATGGGTGAGTCAGGCATTCAAGAGCGTGTTTTTAAGAGTGGTTTGAAACTTCCAAAAGAATTGGAGCTTGGGTTTCGCGCTTCATTGCCAATGTTGGAGTTAAAGCTCCAAGCAAATCATGAGCAAGACTATGCGTTGCTCGAGCATTTTTCTGAACAAGTGGAGCAATTATTTGGCGCGCATATTGTGACCGATGATAATCGCAGCATTGCGCATGTCGTGAAAGATTTATTGTTAGCGCAAAGCAAACGTGTGACCTTTGCCGAGTCATGTACGGGCGGACTGATCAGCTCTATGATGACCGAGCTTGATGGCGCTTCGGGCGTATTTGATGCTGGCTTTGTTACTTACTCCAATGAAATGAAGCAGAAGATGCTCGGCGTCGAAGAAGCGACATTAATTGCACATGGCGCGGTTAGCCAAGCGGTTGTAGAACAAATGCTATCAGGCGCCTTGGATCGAAGCGGCGCTGATTTAGGTGTCGCGGTATCAGGAATAGCTGGGCCTCAAGGTGGTACAACAGATAAACCTGTCGGTACTGTATGGGTGGCGTGGGGAAGTAAGAGTGAGATAAAGGCACACTGTTTCTACTTTCCAGTAGACAGAAAACGCTTTCAAATACTCGTTGCGGCCTTGGGTTTCGATCTATTGCGTCGTGAGCTGATGCAAGTCAATGAAGAAGCGGCATATTTCAAAGAACGTAGCTTAAAGAACAAGAATTAGTGCGCTGGAAATGAAAAATTATGGGCCGCGTAGATTTGCGACCCATAGGGCACGAGTTTAATTACTTACTCGTATTTGCAAAGATAAGCAGTATCCGTCGGGACGACTAGATCGAAAGACTGATTTGCTTCAACTTCAAATGTTTGGCCATCTGTGAAGCTGACGAATTCGTCGCTATCAGGCAACTTAACTTGAAGCTCGCCAGCGACAACAGTCATGTATTCTTTTTGGCTTGTGCCGAAGGTGTATTCACCGGCAACCATTACACCTACTGTTGCAGGTAGATCTTTGCCTTCGAATGCGATTGATTTTACTTTGCCGTCAAAGTACTCATTAACTGATAACATGCTGATTCTCCAAAATTAACGTCAACTACGCGAGCGCGAGTGGCCAAAAAACTGGCGCGTAGTATACGCGCAGCTTGCTCAAATGCCGAACAAAATCGACGAAACATGATGAATACAGAAACGATTATTGACCTGATACGACACGGAGAGCCTGAAGGTGGGCAAAAACTTCGTGGCACGCTTGATGATCCACTCTCAGAGCTAGGCTGGGAGCAAATGCGAACATCCGTAGGTGAGCATTCTCCTTGGGCAAGTATTGTCTCGTCGCCTTTATCGCGATGTCGTTATTTTGCCGGTGAACTGGCAGATAAACTGTCGCTAGATCTCGATATCAATGCAGAGTTTCGTGAAATTGCATTTGGCGAGTGGGAAGGCCTCACCAATAAGCAATTGATGGAAGGAAACAAAGAGGCGTTTTCTAAGTACTGGCAAGATCCCGAGAACAATACGCCTCCTGGCGGAGAACCGCTCAGTCAGTTCGTGACACGAG
>NZ_LWFI01001197.1:0-826 GCF_001635735.1 Oleiphilus sp. HI0067 | reverse complement strand
ATTGCTAGACACTTGGAGCTTGGCGCAAGCTTCAAGAATTCCAGTCGGGTCTGGCTTAGCAACTGGCACATCATCCGCGCAAATTAATACAGAACAGTTTTTGAGAAAACTAGTGCGCTTGATCAGAAGCTCGGTATAAAGTCGTGGCTTGTTGGTTACGATGCCCCAAGGAATGTTTTTACTCTTTAAGGTTTCAAGAATCTCGCGATTTTCGGGAAACAGTACTGCGTTTGCACCTACTTCATCAGCATAGATATTCAACAATTGCATGCGCAGCTGCTCGAACTCATCTTGATCAGTAATCTCCGGAAAGCATAGTTTTGTTAGTGCTCGTGAACCGTTAGAAACCTCTGCTCGGATAACTTCGTGTTCAATGGGGGCTTTATTGTGGAGTGCTAATAACTTCTCGACCGTAACGTAGAAGTCGGGTGCAGTGTCAACTAACGTACCGTCAAGATCGAATAAGACTGCTTCAAGTTCCATTTTATGCCTTGGGTTTGATGGCGTGCATCAAATAATTCACGTCTACATCGCGGCTGAGTTTGTATTCTTTAACCAGCGGATTGTATGTCATGCCTGATATATCCTGCATCTCTAAGCCTGCTTGACGAACCATGCCCCCAAGCTCTGAAGGTTTGATGAACTTCTTAAAATCGTGCGTTCCTTTAGGGAGCATCTTCATAAGGTGTTCGGCGCCAACGATTGCGAAAAGATATGCTTTGGGATTGCGATTAATGGTAGATAGGAAAAGGTCTCCACCGGGCTTAAGCAGGCGCTGGCACGCTTGAATTACCGATGATGGAGACGGAACGTGCTCTAGCATTTC
>NZ_LWFI01001196.1:0-1223 GCF_001635735.1 Oleiphilus sp. HI0067 | reverse complement strand
CGCCTCGTGCACAGATTCAGAAAGCGTAGGGTGCGCAAACATTGTCAAACCAAGGTCCTCAGAACTAGAACCAAATTCCATCGCGATCACAGCTTGGGCAATAAGTTCAGACGCGCTAGGTCCAATGATATGCACTCCTAGAATGCGATCCGTTTCTTCATGCGCAAGAATCTTAACCATTCCCGCCGTCGCGTTTGTCGCCATCGCTCGGCCGCTTGCAGCAAAAGGTGCAATACCAACATTGTACGGAACGCCATCAGCTTTGAGCTGCTCTTCATTTTGACCACACCATGCTAGTTCTGGGTGCGTATAAATAACACCCGGAATAATATCGTAATTGACCTGCGTCTTTTGACCAGCAATACGCTCGGCAACCATGACGCCCTCTTCAGAACCTTTGTGCGCAAGCATTGGACCGCGAACAACATCACCGATCGCATAGACACCGGGCACATCAGTCTGGCAATGATCATCAACATAGATAAAACCGCGCTCATCCAAATTGATACCACTATCTGGAGACAACAAACCATCGGTAACAGGAGCTCGACCAACTCCAACGATTAACTTATCGACTTTAAGTTCTTGATCGCCTTTAGCATCTTTGTACTGAACGTTCACGAGACCGCGCTTAACATCTGTACCTTGAACCATAGATTTAAGACGAATATCGAGGCCTTGCTTCTTAAACTGCTTTAGCGCTTCTTTTGCGATTTGTTGATCAACAGCACTCAAAAACGTGTCCTGAGCTTCCAGAACCGTAACTTCCGATCCAAGACGAGCCCAAACGCTGCCTAGCTCAAGGCCAATAACGCCTGCGCCAATCACACCAACTCGTTTTGGAACTTCTGTGAATTCGAGAGCGCCCGTTGAGTCAACAATATACCCCTCAGTTATAGGGGCTGGCGGAATCTCAATAGGCTTAGATCCCGTTGCGATAATAACGTTTTCAGCCTCATAGCTTGAAACCTTCCCACCATTATCTGTCACTTCAACTTTCTTACCTGCTAGCACTTTTGCAGTACCGTGAATGGACGTTACGCCGTTCGCCTTAAAGAGCATACCAACGCCACCAGTAAGGTTTTTAACGATGGTTTCTTTACGACCCATCATTTTTGGCACGTCTATTTCAACATCGTCTGCAGAGATACCATGAATATCGAAGTCGTGCTTAGCTTCCTCATACTTATGAGATGACTCTAAAAGCGCTTTGGAAGGGATAC
>NZ_LWFI01001195.1:0-1150 GCF_001635735.1 Oleiphilus sp. HI0067 | reverse complement strand
ATGATGAGCGCCGTTTGGATGAGTTTGAAAATTGCATTTTTAAGTGCGAGTGCTGCGGTCGCATTAGGCACCTTGGCCGCGATCGCCTTAGTGCGATCGGGCGCATTTAAAGGCAAAACGCTGTTTACCGGAATGATTACTGCACCCTTGGTCATGCCGGAAGTAATTACGGGTTTGTCGCTTTTACTCTTGTTTGTAACGATGTCGCAAGTACTTGGTTGGCCTGAGGGGCGTGGTAGCTTAACGATCTGGATTGCCCATACAACTTTTAACATGGCTTATGTGGCTGTGGTTGTGTCTGCAAGATTACGCGAGCTTGATCGACGTTTAGAAGAAGCTGCGATGGATCTTGGTGCTAACAAATTCCAAGTGTTTATCTACATCACTTTACCAATTGTTGCGCCAGCATTATTGGCTGGATGGCTATTGGCATTTACTTTGTCGCTCGATGATTTAGTAATCGCGAGTTTCGTATCGGGGCCAGGTTCTACAACCTTACCAATGGTGGTGTTCTCTAGTGTTCGATTAGGTGTGAGTCCAAAAATAAATGCATTAGCGACATTACTTGTTTTGGCCGTGGCAATGGCGGCCTTTATCGCATGGTGGTTCATGCGAAGAAATGAATTGCAAAGACAAAAGGAAATTCGCTCGGCATTTAGTCAATAAGCGAATGGGGCATAGATAAGACATTGATGTGTTCCAGAAAGGAAAATGACTCGGCAGAGCAGTTAAGGCAGAGTTAATTAAGATCTTCTTAGGGTGTAATCGAGGAAAAATTATGAAAGCAATAAAAAAGCTAGCGTTGGCAACAGCGTGTGCGGTGGCTACAACAGGCGCTATGGCCGAAGAGAAAGTATTAAACGTTTATAACTGGTCTGACTATATCGCTGAAGATACTTTAGCGAATTTTGAAGCCGAGACTGGTATTAAGGTCGTTTACGATGTCTTCGATAGTAACGATGTTCTGGAAGCAAAACTGCTTTCAGGCAAGACTGGTTATGATGTTGTTGTGCCTTCAGCGACATTCTTGGCGCGTCAAATTCAAGCCGGAGTTTTCCAGCCACTTGATAAGTCAAAACTTCCGCAGTATGAAAATCTCGATGCACCGATGATGGAAAAGTTGACTTCGCATGATCCAGACAATGCTTAC
>NZ_LWFI01001194.1:0-819 GCF_001635735.1 Oleiphilus sp. HI0067 | reverse complement strand
CTCCGCCTTGGTATCCCAAAACAATCCTTGAAGGAATACCCGCCTCACGCAGCAAAAAAGCCATGCTACTTGCATAGTGCTCGCAAAAACCAAGCTTTGTATCGAATAGAAAACCATCGACTGTATCTTGCTCAAGTAATGGCGGCTTAAGCGTGTATGCAAAACCCTCAGAAGCATAAAAATCCAGTATTTTAGATATCAGTTCGATTTCGGTGGTACCATCGGATAAAAAGCGAGTCACTAAGTCACGAGCGCGTGGGTTTCCATTAGCCGGCAACTGCACATCCTGAAATGAACTAGATACCTTACGTGATACATCAGGCAAAGAAGCAATTGCCGTACCCTCGTAGGAACTTGCCACCCCATCTATTTTCATTCGGTATGGTGTTGGAGAGTTAAGAGAGTAGTTAAATTCGCTGATCCCCATCCCTATAGAAAATACGTTTCCTGATGCAGATTCTGAACCTGCCAATGCGAGAGCCCATCGGTTGTTATGCGGCTCCAGGATCACATCATAATATGGCGTACTCACAGATTGCGGCTGATATATCTTTTGTGCCTGAACTGAAGCAATGCCAGCACGCCCTCGCTCCACCAAAAGCGCTTCACGATCACGCGACCAAGCATCACCATCGAATCGATCTAAAACAAGCGCTCGCCAATACAAGGTTTCTCGCTCTGGCTGCAAACCAAAGAATGTGGCACGAAATGCCGTTTCCGCGGACTGAGTGAGATCGGCAATAGCACCAGGACGAAGTGTCTCGCTGAGCCCGGTTTGTGCAGAACTTGTTTTAATTGGCATCGACCACAGTGGCGCAA
>NZ_LWFI01001193.1:0-915 GCF_001635735.1 Oleiphilus sp. HI0067 | reverse complement strand
CTCGTAGAAGGTATGAACGTTGAAGATCTTATCTACGCAGCTGGTGGTTTAACTGAGAAAGCCTATAAGCTTAGCGCTGAGATCAATCGTACTGATTTCGATGATCAGCAAAAACGAATTCAAGCGCGTTATGAAATTGACCTGAGTATGGCGTCAGGGCGCGAGTTTGAATTTAAATCGCGCGATGTGCTCCAAATTCGGGCTATTCCAGAATGGGTTGAAAACCATTTCGTAGAGTTAAAAGGCGAAGTGCGTTTCCCAGGCGTGTACCCGATTCATAAAGACGATGAACTACGCGATGTTCTTAAGCGGGCGGGTGGTGTGACGGATTATGCTTATGTGCCTGGTGCAGTATTTACGCGTATCGAGTTAAAAGAACAGCAAGAGAAACGCTTGCAAGAAATGCAGCGCCGTTTGGCAGAAGACATCGCCAAAGCGCAGCTTGTTGAAAAAGATGCATCGCGTCGTAGTGGTGATATCGGTAAAGCACAAGAGCTACTTGCTCAATTGCAACAAACGCCAGCGCTAGGACGTTTAGTGATTGATCTGCGCAAAGTACTAGCCGAAGACCTTGATTACAGTATTCCGCTACAAAATGGTGATGCGCTAACCATTCCTTCACGCAAGAACAGTGTTACTATTATTGGTGAAGTGCAGTTGCCTATCTCGCAGGTATTCGAACCGAAGCTTGATTACACCGATTACATCGAGCGTAGCGGTGGTACAACAGACAAAGCGGATGAAGATCGTATTTACATTATTAAAGCAAATGGTGGCGTACAACTGCCTGATAGCGGTCATTGGTTTGCCAGTAATGACGCGCAAATGGAGCCAGGTGATACGGTTGTCGTGCCACTAGATGCAGACAAGCTAGACCAGTTAGTACTTTGGCGTGACGTGAGCCAGATTTTCTAC
>NZ_LWFI01001192.1:0-1195 GCF_001635735.1 Oleiphilus sp. HI0067 | reverse complement strand
CATATCAAGCGCATCCCACTTAGGACCACCTACAGCACCAAGTAAAATCGCGTCAGACGCTTTTGCTTTATCTAGCGTCTCATCAGGAAGCGGAACACCCGTCGCGTCAATCGCAGAACCACCAACCAAAGCATGGTCAGTCTCTAGACCAAGACCTAACTTATCATTTACAAGATCAAGAACGCGTTCTGCTTCCGCAACGATTTCAGGACCAATGCCATCACCTGGCAATAACAAAACTTTTTTAGACATATCTAACTTTCCAATAAACTTTCAAATTCTTTCGCGTGCTTGCGCTTATTAAGCACCTTGAATCGCATCAAACAACCAAGGCGTTTCTTGGCGACGACGTGCTTCGTATTCTTTAATCTTCTCTTCGCTCTCTAGCGTCACGCCAATATCATCCAAACCGTTCAACAAGCAGTGCTTACGGAATGCATCGATTTCAAAGCTAAAGCTTTCACCGCTTGGCGTTGTCACAGTTTGCGCATCAAGATTGATATCCAACTCATAGCCTTCAGTCGCTTCAACTTCATTGACTAGCTGATCAACTTGCTCTTCTGTTAACACAATCGGCAACAAGCCATTTTTAAAACAGTTATTGAAGAAAATATCCGCAAAACTTGGCGCGATCACAGAACGGAAACCGTAATCATCTAAAGCCCATGGCGCGTGCTCACGCGAAGAACCACAACCGAAGTTTTGACGTGCTATCAACACGCTTGAACCTTGGTAGCGCGCTTGGTTTAAAACGAATTCTTCGTTTAATGGACGACCTTCACAGCTTTGATCTGGCTTGCCTTCATCTAAGTAACGCAACTCATCAAACAAGTTCTTACCAAAGCCAGTGCGTTTGATAGATTTCAAAAACTGCTTAGGAATGATCATATCCGTATCAACATTGGCACGATCAAGCGGAGCAACAAGGCCTTTTAATTCAGTAAACTTTCTCATCTCTCTCGCCTCCCCTATGCGCTTACAAATTCGCGAACGTCAACAAACTTACCGGCAATTGCAGCAGCTGCTGCCATCGCAGGACTTACCAAGTGCGTGCGGCCACCAAAGCCTTGACGACCTTCAAAGTTACGGTTCGAGGTAGATGCACAATGCTCGCCCTGACCTAACTTGTCGGCATTCATCGCCAAGCACATAGAACAAACCGGCTCACGCCACTCTAGACCTGCTTCGGTAAAGA
>NZ_LWFI01001191.1:0-707 GCF_001635735.1 Oleiphilus sp. HI0067 | reverse complement strand
GCAGATTCAGGCTGTGAAGGAGCATTACTTTCTACTGAGCGAGAGAAACGATCAACAATGATTTCTTCCGAATCAATCGATTGCTTGATCGTAACGTGTTCATCGTTCTGCTTTTTCGTTGCAATACGATACTGTCGAGCGACTTGAACACCCAGTAATGCGAGCAAGAGACCACATGAGGCCTCAAGCACGTGAATAAACATGCTGATGAACATACCTTGGCTTTCCCTAGTTGCACTTTCGGAACACATCACCAAACATCAATGTTTTAGGTTGTTCCGCTATATTATTTATAGTTTTTTGAGTATCTGAGGCGTTTAGTAAGCGATATTTAGCCTCAATATCTTTTAGCAACAAGCGCGTTGCAGCGTCTCTTTACAAACTTTTTCTATACAACTTTTTTAAGAAAAAACATTATACGAGTGTGATCGTATCAAACTGTGATTGATTGTCCAAATCGGTCAATTAGCGACCATTAAATTTGAGCTAATTCAGCGTCTAATTTTTCAATTTCTTCTCTAATCTGCGCATGCATCGAGGCGCATAATTGCGGTATATCGTCTTCGGTTTTCCCTGCGGCGTCAACGGCAGGCAATATGTCTATCAAAACCTTTCCTGAACACCATTTATTTAAATCTAAACGCCCCGCATAGGTGCTTGCAGCAATGGGAGTTATCTTACACTGAGCTTGGACTGCGATATGGAAA
>NZ_LWFI01001190.1:0-786 GCF_001635735.1 Oleiphilus sp. HI0067 | reverse complement strand
GAATACATAAAACTTGATAAACATTTATAGGATTACGATAGATGAACGTAACGAAAATGACCGATCTAGAACTTAAAGGTAAACGCGTTTTGATCCGCGAAGACCTTAATGTACCGGTCAAAGATGGCAAAGTAACAAGCGATGCACGTATTCGCGCGTCATTGCCAACAATTAAAGCCGCTATTGAAGCGGGCGCAAAAGTTATGTTGATGTCGCACCTAGGCCGACCAACCGAAGGCGAATATGCAGAAGAATTTTCGTTGAAGCCAGTGGCTAATCATCTTTCTTCATTACTCGGCAAAGATGTTCCTTTACTTAAGACTTTGGAAGTCCCATCAGATATTCAAGATGGCGATGTAGTGCTTTTCGAAAACGTTCGCTTTAACAAGGGTGAGAAAAAAGACGAAGAGACATTGTCAAAGGCATACGCTACGCTTTGTGATGTATACGTCATGGACGCATTTGGAACTGCGCATCGCGCGCAAGCTTCAACACACGGTGTCGGACAATTTGCGCCGATTGCCTGTGCAGGCCCATTACTCGCAGCTGAACTTGAAGCACTAGCTCACGCACTAGATACACCAAAGCGTCCACTCGTCGCTATTGTTGGTGGCTCAAAAGTATCTACTAAGTTGACGGTATTAGAATCTCTATCAGACAAAGTTGATCAGCTTATTGTTGGGGGCGGTATTGCAAATACTTTCCTTGCTGCGGCGGGCAATCCAGTTGGTAAATCGTTATATGAAGAAGATTTGATCTCTAACGCGAAAGCTCTGTCGGAAAAAA
>NZ_LWFI01001189.1:0-956 GCF_001635735.1 Oleiphilus sp. HI0067 | reverse complement strand
TTAACTTCAATATAAATGAGCCGGTATTGGTGACTCTTGTGGCTGGTATTGGGGCAGGTGTCTATGTTGCTGTTACCGCATATTACACACACCAACAAGCGAAGGCCTTGGTAAAAGCGAAGTCACAGATTCAGCATCAACGAGAACAGTCGATCTCACTATCGCATAAGCTTGCGAAGTATCTTTCACCACAAGTATGGCAATCTATCTTTACCGGTGAACGTGACGTTCGTCTTGAAACACAACGTAAGAAATTAACGATCTTCTTCTCAGACATTAAGGGCTTTACCGAACTTGCTGAGGAAATGGAGCCAGAGAGCCTCACTGAGCTTCTGAATAACTACTTTAATGAGATGTCTCAAATCGCATTAAAGTATGGCGGCACTATTGATAAGTTTGTCGGCGATTCGATCATGATCTTCTTTGGCGACCCGACAAGCCGCGGACCAAAAGAAGATACGCTTGCCTGTGTAGCCATGGCGATCGAGATGCGTAAGCACATGAAGATTCTCCGCCAAAAATGGCAAAGCCAAGGGATCAAAACACCTCTACAAATTCGTATCGGCATCAGTACTGGATACAGCACGGTAGGTAACTTCGGCGCCGAGAATCGCATGGATTATACGATCATCGGAAAAGAGGTAAATCTTGCGTCTCGTCTTGAGAGCTTAGCGGAGCCTGGAGAAATACTGATCTCTTACGAGACCTTCTCGTTAGTCAAAGATAAGGTAATGTGTAGAGATAAAGGCGAGATCACTGTAAAAGGATTCTCTCGCCCTGTGCCAATTTATCAGATCGTCGATTTCCGCAGAGATATTGGCGCTGGCCAGAGTTTTATCGAACATGAAACAGGCGGCTTTGCGCTGTACTTAGACACCGAAAAAGTCACAACTGAAGAGAAAGACTTAGTTGTTCGGGCCCTTGAGCGCGCCGCGGAAAAACTCAAGGACCGCGAT
>NZ_LWFI01001188.1:0-42391 GCF_001635735.1 Oleiphilus sp. HI0067 | reverse complement strand
GACATTTATGAAGTTGTTCAGTTATTTTAAGGCTTATTCATCGATAAAACCGATTAATAAAAACATAAAACAAATGAATTTACTGAGCAATTATATAAACGCACTATAAGTGGGCGCTATTTGAGTAAATCAATAGAAACAATACGCTGTCCAGCATCTAGCACGCCCAAGCAGTCTCATCACAAAAAAATTCCCAAAACACTAAAAATATCCTTACTTTATTTCAGCAACAGAGGGATGCTCTTGTATAAAAGTCGTGAGCGGCCCCAAACCCTATACATAGCAATGTGCAATAATCGCCATCACAGTTCACGGCGTTATAGAGTGCCTCAGCGCTATACTTAGCATCAAGTTCAATTGCCGTATACAAAACATTAACAAGCACTCTAATACCGCATTACTTGGCCAAACTATTGCTTCAAAAAAAGAAGAGCAGATTATTAAAGAGAAGCTTTAAAACAACTAACTAAGTTCCGCGCCCTCCCTCTCTTGTGGTTCATCACTGCATGAGAGGGAGTTTTTGGGTACACAGAACAATGAATAAAAACGACAAGATCCTAGAGAACAAAACATGAATAAAGGTCGTTATTCGTTTCATCACAGCGTCGGGTCAAAAACCTATCACTTCAACGATCTAAAAGAGCTCATGGCGAAAGCAACTCCTGCTCGCTCTGGTGATCGATTAGCTGGACTCGCAGCGAGTAATGCTGAAGAGAGGGTTGTTGCACAGATGGTGCTCGCGGAAGTACCACTTAAACGATTTCTAGAAGATACGCTCATTCCCTACGAAGATGACGAAATAACACGACTGATCATTGATGAGCACAATAAAGCAGCCTTCGAACCCATATCTCATCTTACGGTTGGAGATTTTAGAAACTGGCTACTTAGTGATCTCGCAAGCACCGAAATGCTAACGACAATTCGCTCAGGCATCACGCCAGAAATAGCCGCCGCGGTCAGTAAAATAATGCGTAATCAAGATTTGATACTGGTTTCTAAAAAGTGCCACGTCAGTACCGCATTTAGAAATACCATTGGACTCCCCGGCCACTTATCAACCCGACTTCAACCAAATCACCCTACTGACGATCTCACGGGGATCGCAGCGAGCATACTTGATGGATTGCTCTATGCCAATGGCGATGCAGTCATCGGAATAAATCCCGCCACTGATAATGTCACTCAGACCTGTCGATTACTCGATATGACGAACGAACTCATCGAAAGCTACGAAATACCAACGCAATCCTGTGTTCTTACCCACGTAACAAATACGATCGAAGCCATAGAAAAAAACGCTCCTGTCGATTTGGTGTTTCAATCTATTGGCGGCACGCAAGCTACAAATGACAGCTTTGGCTTTAATCTAAGCACTCTTGCCGAAGCACACGATGCAGCACTATCGCTAAATCGAGGAACGATAGGCAATAACGTCATGTATTTTGAGACAGGCCAAGGCAGTTCATTGTCTGCAAATGCACACCATATGGTTGACCAACAAACATGTGAAGCAAGAGCTTACGCAGTTGCGCGAAAATTCAATCCGCTTCTGGTCAATACGGTGGTCGGATTCATCGGTCCAGAATACCTATACGACGGTAAAGAAATCATACGTGCAGGTTTAGAAGACCATTTTTGCGGCAAGCTTCTCGGCGTACCAATGGGGTGTGACGTTTGCTACACCAATCACGCTGATGCAGACCAAAACGACATGGATAATTTACTGACACTGCTCGGTGTCGCTGGCTGCAATTTCATTATGGGAATTCCTGGATCAGATGACATCATGCTGAATTACCAGACCACTTCATTTCATGATGCCTTATACGCAAGACGCGCTATGGGCCTTAGGCCTGCGCCAGAATTTGAGGCGTGGCTGCATAAGTTAGAGATTGCGAACGATCACAATAGCTTTAGTTTGAACAGTCATGTCCCTGCTCTGTTTAACGACTCCATTAAGCGCCTCGCAGGAAGTTAAGATGAGCAAAGACGAACAGAGCAAACAAGCTCAAACGGCAAAAAACTCTGAAGCATCAGTTACTGACAATCCTTGGGAGCGACTACGTGCATTTACAGATGCGAGAATTGGACTAGGGCGTGCGGGCATCAGCATACCAACGAAGCACTCATTAGCCTTTCAGCTTGCACATGCAAAAGCACAAGATGCCGTGCATACCCCATTGAGCTTTGAAAACATTTCAACAGATCTAAACGCACTTAAGGAAGTTAGTGATTTCGGCACTCTAGCGCTTCATAGCCAAGCCAAAAATCGCCAAGAATACCTGCAACGCCCTGATTTTGGCCGACTCTTAAATGAGCCATCATGCGAATTACTCAATCAAGACCAAGGCAACAAAAACATCGACTACGACTTAGCGATTGTCGTTGTTGATGGTCTGTCTGCGTTTGCCATCGAGCAAAATGCTGCGCCATTTCTAGCCGAGTTATTACCTCGATTAGGAGCGCGAGAAGCCCCCTCAGAGTCATGGAACATTGCGCCAATTTGTATCGTTGAACAAGGTCGCGTCGCGATTGGAGATCATATCGGCACACTTTTAAATGCAAAAAGCGTCTTGGTTTTGATTGGAGAACGCCCCGGTTTAAGTTCTCCTGACAGCATGGGGCTCTACCTAACTTGGTCTCCAAAACTCAATTTAACTGATGCTAGCAGAAACTGTATTTCAAACATTCGACAAGCCGGAATGGGCTATTCAGAGGCAGCTCAAAAAGCGACTTATTTATTAAATGAAGCACGAATCAAAAAGCTCTCTGGTGTTCAACTGAAAGACAGAAGCGAAGACGAAAGTTTTCTTGAGGCAGAAACGAAAAAGCCCGCTTAATAGCGGGCTTCCTACAATAAGAAAGTGCCTGAAACTAACGCTTTCTAGCTACTCGCAAACCGAGCAAGCCCAACCCAAGAAGAGCTAACGAACCAGGCTCTGGAACATCAACAGAGCTAAGAACAACGTTATCTAACATAATGCCAATATTGTCGCCGCCAGCGTGATTAAAAATAATCGAATCACTTGTGTCACTGCCAACAATAAATTGATAAGTGACTGTCTGCCATGGATCAGAGCTGTTCAAAGAGAAGTTCTGATCAAAGAATCCGCCCAAGGTAACAGCCATTGTATCGCCACCACTGTTTCGCTGATTTCCTGAGATGTCAAAACTCAACTCGTAAGTACCTGCGGCAAGAAAAATAGATGAACTAGAGAATACGCCTGCATTGCGAGTAGTCCCATCTAAATCAACACACTTACCAGCGCCACCAACACATCCAATACCCCACGGGTTTGGCGTACCTACCAAATCAACAGTACCTTCGCTGACAGTCCAGTTAGTAAACCCATTGTAGTTAAGGTGAGAAGTCTGAGTTCCCTCAGAATCAAAATCATCCTGAAAAATAATAGCGGCTTGCGCACTTACTGCGAGCAACATAGCCACAACAAAAGCAGTCATCCGTGTATACATCTGCAAATCTCCAATCTTATAAATAAAGTCACCAATTCGGCTCGGTGAATGCAGCAAATATCCAACCATTTTTTATGAACCATCTGATATCAATAACTTAACCATAAAACCTGAATATAAAAAAAAGAGAAATGTAAATTATCCTGACGCTTTCAGTAAACATGAACTAAAAAATAGCTCCCATACTTGCGACAGCATTTAAAGGAATAGACTCAGCTCACGCTTTCGCTCTATCTCGATGCGCAACCGCGTTATTATGTTTTGTATCACACATAACAAAACAATCACCTTTATTCTTCTGCACATAAAACACTTATCAATTCCATTTCGCTCCTTATAATAGGCTCCAAAATAAATTCAAAGAGAGTAAAGACATGCCAAAAGCTAGCGAAATAAAAAAGAATGCAGCCATTGAGTACAACGGCGAAGCGTATTTTGTAAAAGACATCGAGCGTTCTGTTCCGCAAGGCAGAGCGGGAGGGAGCCTTTACCGTATGCGCATGTATAACGTGACAACTGGCCAGAAGATTGACGAAACTTTCAAAGATTCTGACATGCTTAATTTCGCCGACTTGAGCAGACGTCCCGTCACATTTTCATACAACGATGGCGACGAATATGTATTTATGGATAGCGAAGACTATTCGTCTTACTCACTGCAAAAAGCCAGCATTGAAGAAGAGTTGCTGTTTATCACCGATGCATCTCAAGGCCTACAGGTTCTGATCTTAAATGACCATCCAGTAGCCGTTGAAACCCCATTGATTGTTGAGCTGGAAATTGTCGAAACAGACCCATCTATCAAAGGCGCTTCAGCAAGTGCACGCACCAAACCAGCGACTCTATCAACAGGTTTGATTGTTCAGGTGCCTGAGCATATTTCTACTGGCGATCGGATCAAGATCAACGTAGAAGAACGCAAGTTCACTGGTCGCGCAGAAGCCAAGTAAAACGTTCAAGAAGCTCTTGGTTGAACGCGTGCTTCGACCAAGAGCGACTATAAGAAACACTGTCCACCCCTAAGATAATTTGCGCGCTCGCAAAACTGTGGTTCTTATTAGTCTTACATTAGAAACCACATAAGCTCCCACACTTCGAGAACTGCACCGAAGAGCGATAACTCGCGCTGAAGTGCCAATCAACCTTACAGTATGCCGACATGCGAAGAGATCATTCTACGATACTCGGAGCATTGTGCAGCACACCCACTTCATTTACTCTAGCTGAGCAAAAAATAAACAACATAAATCCACTTACGCGATTCAGGCGTTCGCAATATCGTAGTACAACAATAACAAACCACGGTACACATCCATGTCTTCCATTACAGAAACCACTTCGTCGGCCATGCCAGACGAAAACACTAAAACAGCGCCATGCGCAGAAATCCTCCCTTCCTCTACCGAGAATCCATACGACAATACACGCTACCGAAACTATGTATTGTTCATGTTGACCATGGCCTACGCCTTCAATTTTATTGATCGACAGATTCTTGTGATTCTTCAGGAATCAATCAAGCAAGAATTGCTGCTGAGTGATGCTCAGTTAGGCTTACTCACGGGTATCGCATTCGCCTTCTTTTACGTCATGATGGGCATTCCAGTCGCGCGACTTGCTGACAAATGGGTACGGCGAAACATCATGAGCATCGCCATATCCACATGGAGTTTTTTCACCGCAATTAGCGGCTTTGCTCAAAACTATACTCAGCTACTACTCGCACGCATCGGGGTTGGTGTGGGTGAATCAGGCTGCAGTCCGCCAGCTCATTCCATGATTTCGGATATGTACCCTGCCGAAAAACGCGGTACTGCCTTATCGATCTACTCTCTTGGCATCAATATCGGTGTTCTATTCGGCTTTCTACTAGGCGGCTGGATTAACGAATTCTTTGGCTGGCGTGTTGCTTTTATTGTGGTCGGCGTACCAGGCATCTTAATTGGCATTCTCATTCAAACCACGATTAAAGAACCGATTCGCGGCGCACGTGACGCGATTGAAAAGGTCGAGGATGCGGTGTCATTTAAGGAATCGATCAAAACGCTGTGGAGCAAAAAATCTTTCAGACATATCTCTCTCGGCGCTTCATGTCTTGCGCTTATCGCGTATGGCAGCGCGATTTGGTTTGCCCCTTATACGCTGCGTAACTTTGACATTCAAACTGGCGAACTCGGCACTTGGCTTGCGCTCATCAGTGGTATCTTAGGTGGTGCCGGAACCTTATACGGAGGTTATCTAGCGGATAAAAAAGGTGTACAGGACAAGCGCTGGTATATCTGGATACCTGCTGTTTCGGCAGCGATAGCACTCCCGTTTTTGTTCCTTGTTTACATGCTCGATGAACTTTATTTAGTGCTTTGCTTGTTTGCTATTCCAGCCACCATGGCAACGGTATATATGGGCCCAAGCTTGGCCATGGTACAAGGACTGGTCAATGTGCGAATGCGCGCACTCGCCTCAGCCATTTTATTTTTCGCGATCAATATTCTTGGCCTAGGCTTAGGCCCTGTGCTTGTCGGTATTATCAGTGATCAGCTAAGTGCAGATTTCGGTACGCGATCAGTGGGCTATGCAGTACTAGGTGTCTCCGTTGTATTCAGTATTATTGCTATCTGGCAGTTCCTTGCTGCTGGCAAATACATTAATGAAGAGATGGAAAGCGCCAAAGGTTAGAAACGAAAAAGGCCGCTTGAAAAGCGGCCTTTTTGGATAATGGTGCCCGGAGGCGGAATCGAACCACCGACACGGGGATTTTCAATCCCCTGCTCTACCGACTGAGCTATCCGGGCTTATTTTTTACAGTGTTTTCTCACTGGCTTGATCATATTCTCACCAAGCTTTTTCGTTGAGGTCTTGCCTTCAACGGGGGCGTATTAAACCCGTTTCGTTTTAGTGAGTCAAGCAGTTTTATCAACTAAATGTGAAGTAAATTAAAGTTGGTTATTTTGTAGGCGGAACATAGCCTTCAGCTTGCTCAAAAGCTTCATTCGAAAGGAATTTTTGCATCTGTTCGCGCAAAAATTCACGCGCACTTGGGTCCATCATATTCAAGTGCTTTTCATTGATCAGCATGGTTTGATGACCTTGCCATTCTTGCCATGCTTTCTGTGAAATATTTTCGAACAGATCTTGCCCTATTGCACCGGGCATTGGTGGAACAGGCAAACCAGGGAGCTCTTCTTGGTATTTGCGACAAAACACAGTGCGCGACATACAGATACCTTCGTCTAGAAATTTTAACGCGCAAAGTGTAACCCGAGTTTGTTCTAAACCAAAAAGACAAAAGCGCATTGTTCATATTTTCGTCATCACTTTGCAGCCTAACTGTAATATTCGCCGATCAATGTATGCCCCATGAGACAGAGAGGGGCTATGTAATGACATTAAAAAATGTTTTGTTGGTGACAGAAACCTATCGCCCAGAAATCAACGGTGTAGCAACAACGCTCGGTAAATGGGTTGACGGCATGCTGGCCTTAGGTATTCGGGTAACGGTGATTCGTCCCAAGCAACACTCAGCCGACAAAGCTATAGATTCTCGAACCTTCGATAGAGAGTCAGAAAAGCTTGTATTTGGCTTACCTATCCCTGGTTATGCTGATCTGAAGTTTGGCTTAGTCTCTCAAAAGTGGATGAAGCACCAGCTTCAACGAATCAAACCCTGCGCAATCTATATTGCAACAGAAGGTCCCCTTGGTTACGCGGCATTAAAAGCAGCAAAGCAACTTAAAATAGGCGCAGTTACGGGCTTTCATACTAACTTCCAAAGCTACTCTAAGTTTTACAACTTTGGTTTTTTGGAGCCTCTCATCATGAAGTATATGAGATGGTTTCATAACACGAGTGCAAGCACGCTTGTTCCTACACAACAACAAAAACAAATGCTTGAACACAAAGGTTTTACGAACACTGAAGTGGTCTCGCGCGGTATCGATGGCGAACTGTTTTCTCCGACAAAAAGAAATCAACAGCTTCGCGATCAATGGGGAGCTTCTGAAAACGAGCCCGTGTTTTTATACGTAGGTCGTATCGCTGCTGAAAAAAACTTAGAACTCCTTGCAGACACTTACGAGAGCATTAGCGAGAAATACCCCAAAGCTAAGTTCGTGTTGGTAGGTGATGGCCCTCTCAAACCAAGTCTTGCTGCACGCTACCCTGCTTTAATTTTTGCAGGAGTGAAGCGAGGCGAAAAACTTGCACAACATTATGCCTCCGGCGACATCTTCCTATTCCCCAGTCAAACAGACACGTTTGGCAATGTTGTCACTGAAGCAATGGCGAGCGGTTGTTGTATCTGTGCCTTTGATGATGCCGCGGCGAAAGAGCATTTAGATAACCGCCAATCAGCTTTTCTTGCTGACCTTGGCGATGATCGCCAGTTCATCAAAAATGCAATCGCAGCTTATGAGAAAACCGATCTTCGCAAAAATCTATCAATGAGTTCAGTTGTTCTAGCACAACGACTGAACTGGCAAAAACTAGTTCAGCAATTCTGTAAAACACTCGAAAAATCGCAATCGACTCAATACGGTAAAGCACATGCAAATAGATCGAACCTTCGTTTTAAGCCAGAAAGCTCAAGCCGCTGACATACAACTATGCAGAATGCTAAACGGGTTCTGCAGACAACCTTGGATTGGTATTTTCTTTACGATAGTGAGCCGCTTAGGCAATGGTGTTTTTTGGTATCTTGCTGGCTTATCTTTACTATACATTGATGGACTCAATGCGCTTCCCGTATTGATCACTTACATCATCACAGGTTTGATAGGTGTTTTACTTTATAAAACACTTAAAAAAACATGGGTGCGCGAACGGCCATTCATTTCTTACACCCATATTTTTCAAGTTTGTGCCACGCTCGATCGCTATAGCTTCCCTTCTGGACATACACTCCATGCCGTAAGTTTTACGACAATCTTAGCGCTCACCTATCCAGCATTGGGCACCCCGCTTTGGATTTTCACTGCTTTGATTGCATTGTCTCGACCAGTACTTGGCTTGCATTACCCAAGCGATGTATTAGTCGGAGCCATACTAGGCCTTGCTTTAGGTTTAGCTGGATACGGGTGTTTACTACTCATGTTGCCGCTTAGTTTTTCATAAGCCCTTTTTTCACAATCCCTGTTTTTCAAAATACCTAGCGTCACAATAATGTAGTAAATCGTTCATGTAGCTGTCTTTTTTGACACCTACATTAAGCCCATGCAAAACGAACTCACCCATACAAAGAACGTTAAAACGTTCTCTCTGATAGAAACGCTTAACTTTTGGCTAACCAATTACATTCCACGCGCAGCGAGCACACGCTTGATGCGACGACTAAGCAAAATAGAAAATCCTTTATTCGTTAAAGTCGCTCTTAAGCTATGGCAATTTGCGAGTGATGATATGCGCTTACACGAAGCCAATCAGCAACACTTCCAAAGTCTGCATGAATGCTTTACACGAACATTACGGCCCGAGACACGCCCATTCCCCGAAGACAAAACACTGATCACCAGCCCTTGTGACGCTGTAATCGGGGCGCACGGAAAGCTAAAAAATCTAGAGTTACTCCAAATCAAAGGAATGCCTTATTCACTAAACGAGTTAACTCAAGGCGCGATTGATCTTGCACCCTATCGTGATGGCCATTACATCACCTTGCGCCTCAAATCGAGCATGTATCATCACATGCACGCGCCAACAGATTGCGACACATCGAGCATCCATTACATTTCTGGGGATACATGGAACGTTAATCCACCCACACTTAGGCGCATCGAAAAATTGTTCTGTAAAAACGAACGCGCTGTCATCGAGCTCAACCCTGAAGATGCACATGCTCGAATAGCATTAGTGCCGGTCGCAGCCATTCTGGTCTCAAGCATGCGTTTTTCAGATTTAGATTTTCCTTTAGCGCTGCAATGCAAAGGAGCGAACAAGATTCCTTTCGAGCGGCACTTCACACGTGGAGAGCGCCTAGGAAATTTCGAGCATGGCTCAACAATTGTCATGCTCACCAGTAAGCATTTCACCTTCATGCCAGACATGGAAGAAGGGCAGATTATTCGCATGGGGCAAGCGCTAATGCGCCCAAATCACTTTCACGCTCAACCATCTACAGGTCAAATGTCATGAACCCAATGAACCAGCCTACGCCGCAAGGTGCCGTCGCATCTTTCTTCGCCGAGTTGAATGAACTTCGATGGGACGATCATCGCTATTATCATCAAAGCCGCATAAACCAAACATTGCACTTTATTAGCTCAATTAGTTTTCTAACGGCTTATGTGATGCTCTTTATCAATCCAGGTGTGGCAGCGCTGATTGGCTGGGGAATCGGTATGGTGTCACGCCAAAGTGGCCATTTCTTTTTTGAACCTCGCGATTATGACCATATCAACAAAGCTACCCATGAACACAAAGAAGAAATCAAAGTGGGTTACAACTTAAACCGTAAACGCGTACTTCACGGCATCTGGGCAGCGATTCCAATTGCACTGTACTTTGACCCAACGTTTTTCGGCACGATGACCGCCTACACTGACTTCAATGGTTTTCTGAATAACATGGCCATCGCATGGCTAATTTTAGGCGTCACAGCCCTGCTCTTTAGAACCTTCCATTTATTTTTTATTCGTGATGTAAAAACCGGCATCGCATGGTGCGTGAAAATTCTTACCGACCCTTTCCATGACTGCAAAATCTACATGAAGTCTCCGATTTATCTAATGCGCGGTCAGCTAATGGACCCAATGACCCACGCCGTATCAAGCCATCCAGACGAAATAGATCAAGACTGCGATGCTCGAAGCTAAGGATTCAGATCTGTTCACAATGCGACAGAGAGGTAATCAAAAATGACTGAACTTACAAGCTCATGGAATCACGAGCAATTTGTGCTGCTAATGATTGCATTAGTGATTATTTACTCGCTCTATCGCATTGCCATCCGTCTGCAATTATCCAAAGCAAAGCACCCGTCTCTACGTGGGCACGCAAAGATGTCAAAGCAGGTAGCTAAACTTCTCCCGTACTATCGATATAACGACGCTAGAGTCTTTAGTTGTGACAATGCGCCGGAGCATATTGCAGCACAACGCCAAGCCAGTTTTAACGATCTTAAAGAACGCTTAACACGTCTATCTCCTAACTCAATCGCTGCAAGCAAAAAACTGGAAGGAAAGTTATCGGATGTCGATTTCACTAACCGTTATCGCGTGCCATTTCAGTTTCGTGCTTTTATGCATAATGAAATGCCTATCGGTCTGATGGCCGATACAACGAGCGGTACGCAGATTCGCGACTTAGACGGCAACTGGAGTTATGACTTAACAGGTGCTTACGGCGTTAATCTTTACGGTTACGATTTCTACAAAGAATGCATGGACGAAGGAATCGCTCAAACACGCGAACTTGGCGCAGCGCTTGGCCCATATCATCCCTTAATCATCAACAATACCGATAAGCTCAAAGACATCTCCGGATTAGACGAAGTGTCTTATCATATGTCGGGCACTGAAGCAGTAATGCAAGCAGTTCGTCTCGCGCATTACCACACAGGTAAGAAACGAACCGTTGTTTTTTGCGGTGCTTATCACGGTTGGTGGGACGGGGTTCAACCCGGCATAGGCAATCCACGAAAAGTGCACGATGTGTATACCTTAAAAGAAATGTCTAACGACACGCTCAGGGTACTTAAAACACGAAAAGACATAGCCTGCGTCTTAGTTAATCCGCTGCAAGCGCTCAACCCAAATGGCGGAAGCAGTAGCGATTCGATGCTGATAGCTAGCGACCGCTCAGCGCATTTTGATAAAGAAGCCTACACAGTATGGCTGAAAGCGCTTCGTGAGATCTGCACCAAGAAAAACATAGTGATGATCATGGACGAGGTATTTCTTGGGTTTCGTTTAGCGAAAGGTGGCGCTCAAGAGTATTTTGGCGTCCAAGCAGATATGGTCACCTACGGAAAAACACTCGGTGGCGGTTTGCCCGTTGGCGTCGTATGCGGCAAAGCAGAACTAATGAAACGCTATAAAGAACACAAGCCGACGGATATATGTTTTGCGCGAGGAACCTTCAACGCACACCCATATGTCATGGGCGCCATGAATGCTTTTCTAAAACGCGTAGAACAGCCGAAGTACTTGATCGAACCAGAGCGCTTAGACAAACAATGGAATACCCGAGCGCGCGTAATGAACGAAGTGTTTCAAGAAGCGGGTATTCCGATAAAAGTCGCCAACATGGCTTCTGTATTTGTGCCGATGTACACGCAAGCAAGTCGTTACAACTGGATGTATCAATACTATCTAAGAGCGGAAGGTTTGCTACTACCTTGGATTGGCACGGGACGCTTTATCTTTAGTCATAATTACAGCGATGAGGAATTCGAAACCGTCATCAAACGCATGGTTGCGGCAGGAATCGCCATGCAACATGCCGGTTGGTGGTGGCAAGCGCCGGCACTCACTAATAAATCAATCAAGCGTGATGTATTAAGAGAGCTAGTGAAAACCAAGCTGAGCGCTAAATCTAAATTGGCGAACTTAAGCTAGAATAAAAGTCTGAAGATTTAGGGTCTATATCGTCTAGACGATTCTCAATGATTTATTCGGACCAACTATGAAAAAAGCACTCATCCCCATTTTGCTCGTCACCCACATCATTGTTGGTGGCGTTGGCTTCGGCTTAGGCATTTATTTCTTGCCAATTTTAACTGCCCCACCGGCTCCCTCAGAGGCAGAACTTGTTGAGTCGAGCAAATCGGCTAGCTACACCGCTACCTTTGTACGCGAACTAAAAGGCAGTGATCGTTTTCACTGGGGGGATGGCGACGTTTCACTGTCTCCTACAACCATCACTTTTCAAGGAGAGCTGGCCCCCGGCCCCGACTACAAGCTTTATCTAACGAAAGAATTTGTTGAAACCGAAGCCGAATTTGAGGCGATTAAAGACAACTCTCCTCAACTAGCAGACATCAAAACCTTTGACGGATTCATCGCGGATATTCCTAGTGGTGTAGTACTTGAGGACTACACCACAGTTTTGGTGTGGTGCGAGAGCTTTGGGGAATTTATTACCGCTGCAAAATATCGCGAGTAGCCACTTAGCCCTGACAACATTCCTCTTGTAAGAAGGTAATCAAGCCATCCAACTCCGCATACTGGGCGACACAATATAGCGTTCGCCCTTCTCTTCGCTGAACGATCAAGCCAGCAGAGGCCAAACCGCTGATGTGATGCGTTAGCGTTGACCCAGGAACATCTAGCTCATCTTTTAGTACACCAACCGGAACACCAGCCTCTCCGCCCTTCACTAATCGTTTATATATCGCCAAGCGAATTGGGTGCCCTAGTTCTTTTAGTGCCTTTGCAGCTTTATCTAAGTCCATACTGTATTCAACCAAACAAAATAATATTTCGATATTACCAGAAATATCTTGACGCACTCAAATTACACCATTATATTTCGATTATTCTAGAAATATAGATTGACTGGAGAAGTATTATGACCTTTACACTAGATATGCTGCGAGAAAGCTTAGGCATGTTTGCTTTTCTCGCTGTTGAGCTCACTGTTTTATTCTTGCTGATTAGTTATGGCGTTGGTGTTTTACAAGAACGTATTCCACCTCAGAAGATTCAAGCCATTCTTAGTAGTAAGAACGGAAAAGGCTATTTTGTAGCTAGCCTTCTCGGTGCGATCACACCATTTTGCTCCTGCTCTACCATTCCATTTTTGAAGGGTTTGTTACGCGCAAATGCGGGCTTTGGCACAATGATGGTATTCCTGTTCTCAAGCCCACTCTTAAACCCAATTATCATTGGCTTGTTTGCGATCACCTTTGGCATAAAAGTCACTATTTTTTACTTCATTATCGCGATGGGTGTATCCGTTATTGCAGGTTTTCTGCTTGAAAAACTGGGGTTTGAACGCTTCGTAAAACCAGAAGCTTATGTGGAACCCGCTAAAACTTACGGAAGTGGATGTGGCTCCAAAGCACCTATCAATAAATGGAAAGCAATATGGGACTCAACTTGGAAAGACTTTAAACAAGTTGCACCGTACTTATTTGGAGGCATTGCATTGGGCGCGTTGATATACGGATTTATGCCTACTGAATTCGTCAGCTCTGTTGCGAACAAAGAAAACCCTTGGGCAATTCCTGTGTCTGCTGTGATCGGTATTCCCCTATATATTCGCGCAGAAGCCGTCATCCCATTGAGTGCAGTATTGGTTGAAAAAGGCATGGCGCTCGGCGCAGTTATGGCATTGATTATTGGCAGTGCGGGAGCAAGTCTTACCGAAGTTATCTTACTGAAATCATTGTTTAAAAATCAGCTGATCGCTGCGTTCCTATTCGTCATTTTATCAATGGCGATTGCAGCAGGTTTCTTATACAACATCCTATTCTAGCAAAATTAAGTGCCGTATCGCTTAGCTGCGGCACTTTCATTCTTCCTACCTGCTAATCGTCTTCAAAGCGATCTTCTAAATCATCTATTTAGATGTTGTTATACGTACTCGATTAATCTAATTTAGTTAACACAATTCAAAAAGATACACCCAGATGAATAAAAATAAATACAAACTCATTGGGCTATTTTTACTATTAGCCAGTGCAATATTAAAAGCCCAACAGACCGTTGTGTTAAGCAGTGGCGAATGGCTGCCATTCCAGTCACAAAACCTCAAACACGGCGGTGTCGTGGCGCGCATCGTTAGCCAAGCATTTTAAAACGCAAGACATACAAATGGAGCTGGAATACTACCCATGAAAGCGCGGTTATTTGCTTGCTAAAAACGCAAGCATTGATGGGACATTCGTGTGGTCCAAAAAAGATGAACGCTTTGCGGACTTTTTGTATAGCGATACCGTTATTACGGATGTTCCGGTTGTGTTCTATCAAAAAGATGCACCGATTCCTTGGGAAGCTGAGAACTGGGAAAGTCTAAAAGACATTAAAGTCGGGGCGACGATCGGATATACCTATCTATCGAACTTCAGAAAATATGAAACAGAGGGTTTGATTCAGGTAGAGCGATCAGAAACAGATTCATTAAACTTCAAAAAATTACTGCGTGGACGAATAGGTGCTTTCCCAGCAAGCTTAAACACCGGTTATGGGCTGTTGCAAAGCGAATTCACGCAAGAAGAAATTGATCAGTTAACTTACACCCCTCAAATGCGTCCCTCTTATCAGCCGACCACATTCCATTTATTGATTAGTAAGCTCACTCCAGACGCAGAAAGTATCATGTCAGCATTCAATAAAGGACTAACGAAATTGAGAAAATCTGGGGACTATGAAAAGTTTCTAAAACAATCGCGAAATGGTTTCTATGAAGTTTCAGATTAAGGCCCCCACTTTAAAATAGAGGCCCCAAACAGTGCTCTAAAAAATGCGATCTAAATGTGCTTCAAATCGTTTAAGGTCGTCATCGACGCTTGGTTTTTTCATCACGTCATAGGCCACGAACGTTTCAAGCGGCTCCATTGCGAAGAACCGAAAATTCACATGCATCGGGAAGAACAAATCATCAACCGTTTTGCCTTGGAATAAATATTCACCTGGGTCATTAAACGCTTCTTCGGGTGCGTTGAAAGTTAATGACAGCATATATTTTTTACCCGCTGCTATGCCTCCACCGCCATAGTTTTTCTTAGGTTCTTCGTGGGTACGCCCATCATCGTTACACAACTAGCCACCCATACCAGCCGTGTAGACTTCATCAATATATTTTTTGAATGTCCATGTCACGCCCATCCAATTCACAGGCGTTTGAAGAATCACAACATCAGCCCAAACATGATTCGCAACTTGTTCATCCACATCATATTCTTCTGCAGAATTTACAACGCGCGTTTCATGTCCCTTTTCTTGTAGACGAGCCTCTGCCAGCTCCACCATGGTTTTGTTTAATCGACCTTCTGAAAAAGGATAAGGATGATGCCCATTAAGAATTAGCACCTTGCTCATACTTTCGCCAATTGAAATAAATGCTCTTAGCAATGTAAAAGTAGGGACGCGCGCATCCCTCTAAAG
This sequence comes from Oleiphilus sp. HI0067, assembly GCF_001635735.1. NCBI lineage: Bacteria > Pseudomonadati > Pseudomonadota > Gammaproteobacteria > Oceanospirillales > Oleiphilaceae > Oleiphilus > Oleiphilus sp. HI0067. Next base: position 26,873 of record NZ_LWFI01001188.1, on the reverse strand, counting down.
TTCATTTTTTTTGGCTAGTAAGATTTAGCACGATTCTTTGCAGGTTCAAGCACCTCGCGTTAACTAGGCACCCGAGAAAACTAGTCGTTAATACGAAATTTGAGTTAGAAAAGAGCGATACGCCTTCACAGATGCATCAGGAACCTCTTCCATCGGTAGATGCCCAACGTCTTCAAATATATACATTTGGGTTTGAGCGATTTCTTTTTGAAACCGATAAGCATTGGCTACCGGAAAATAAAGATCCTCTTGTCCCCACATTACAAACGTTGGAACGCTTACATCAGAAATTAACTGTGAGTCTTGGTCTAGACGCGCTTTAACACGTTTTGGGAACGCCGCTAAATTACCCGGATAACGGGACAACTCAAAATATCGATCCACTAGCTTTTCATCAACCAAGGCTGAATCGAAATACACATCCCTTAGGCCAATGTCATACATAAATCGAGGAGAAAAATGGCTCATTATCGTATCGAACACCGGCCATTGTGCGAGCTGAATAGGTGGTGGCCAGCGCTCTTGAGGATAACCTAGTGAGTTCATCAAAGTTAAACTTGCAACCTGCTCAGGTTTTTCTAGCGCGTATTGCCATGCAATGCGCCCACCTAATGAACTGCCCACGAAATGTGCCGATTCGATATTCAAATGCCCAAGAAATTGCTTTAAAAAGGTCACATCGTCTGACACTTCGTAGCGGTCTTTGTGGTCAGGACCGGTCAAGCCGAAACCAGGTAAATCCATACGGATAATGCGGTAATGCTGTTTCAATGATTCAGTCCATGCATCCCAAGTATGCAGTGAAGATGCCGTACCATGAATCAAAACGATTACATCGCCCTCTCCTTCATCCCGATAATGAATACGGTTTCCATCGAGCTCCATAAATGAAGAAGATGAGTTGGTATATTTTTGCTCTAATACTTGTGGGTCGATGGATTGACTGCACGCACTGAGAAGTGCGCTAAGTACGAGAACGCAAGCGCTAAAAATTCGCATCACAATTCAGTCCTGTGGGGTTATGATTGAAGATGTGAATGTTAAAAGTAAGCCAAACAGCAACCTAGGTCCTTCGGTAACACGTTTATGTCTATTGGTAACACTGTCTCATGCGCAGCAGCGCAAGACCTAGTCGATATATGTCTTGAGTTAGACATTTTATCGACGAAAACACTGAGTGAGCTGGGATGGGATAGGTCATGGAGCAATAGCCCTGACTCGCGCCTACCAGAATCGGTTCTGATCTCTTTATGGCAAGAGATCGACAAGCACGATAAAGGACGAGGCCTTGGTTTACGCATTGGACAAACAATTAATCCAAACGCCAAGGGATTATTAGCAAGTTGGGTTAGTCAATGTAGTAATTTAGGCGAGGCATTAGAAGTATTTACAAACAATCTTGTGCTCATGAATGCCTCGGAGAACATCACCGTGCACAGGCAAGATAGCCTTGTTAGTTTGACCTTTAATATCGGAAGTAAACAACAATATCCTACCATCGCGATCGAACGCAGTATGAGCGCCGTGATGGCGTGGGCATATTCACTGACGGGTAATGAACTTACGATAGAAAAAGCCGAATTCAGTTTTCCAGAGCCTGATTACGCTCATCAATTTAAACAGATTTTTGGTCACTCAATTCGATTTAACGCTTCATCAAATAGAATCTCGATCAAAGCGCAAGCACTTGAGCTCCCAATCGTCAGCAGCAACTCGTTAGTGAAAGGGATAATTCAATCGAAAGCCTCAGAGCTACTATCAGATATTCAAGGCACAAGCTCGACCCAAGAAAAAGTAAAAAAACGCATAGAAGAAAGAATCAAAAGCTCAGAACCAGTTAGTACGGAATTAATTAGCGCCTCGCTGGGAATGAGCAGACAAACGCTCTACAGGAAGCTAAAAGAAGAGAGCAGCGATTTTAAAACTTTATTCGATCAAATAAGAAAAGAGGAAGCAGCAAAACAACTAGATCGAGGAGTGAGCTTGTCTTCGTTGAGTTTGCATCTGGGCTTTAAAGAGACGAGCGGCTTCTACAAGGCTTACAAGCGTTGGTTTGGCCACTCTCCTAAAGCGGTCTCTCGAGATCAAACTAAGAACTAGAAGCTAAAAACTAGGTCAAAGCTAATCTCTTCTCGCGAAATGCCCTAGCCCATTCGGACAGACGTGATCGCAGGATGTTTTAATAACACTTTATTTGCTGCTTTCTCAGCTTTGTCACCAAGATGCAAATGAATGATGTGTTTCTTCTGCGCTACATAACGACCCAATTGAGTAAAGTCGCGGTGAACTCGACGTAAACCCAATAGCCCTGCCTCCCACGTGCAGAAGCCAATCACAAGTCCGCAAAAAATGAGTCCTGCGCTCATGTATTCTGAACTCATTAAACCCAGACCTAAAAAACCGAAAAGCGCGACACCGGACAGGATCAAACCACATATTAAGCCTGACCGCATCGACGGAATCGCATCCGTTTTCAGTAACTCGTTTTCAGCCTTGAGATGATGCGTGTCGACGCCATAGGCGTCGCCGCTCCAAACAGAAATGCTATCCTTCTCTACTCCAGCTTCCATCAACTCGTTTTGAATTAGCTCAACTTCGTCTAAATCGTCTGCCACAAAATACGTGTCTTTCATACGCTTACCCTCGTTCAAAGTAGGATCAGTTCGCAAAAAGAAATACGCTGTAAACGATATTTGCGTTGAGTCATAAAAGTGAATAAATGTAAAAAAGCTAATAATCGTCCCTAATGATGCAAAATCTCCACCTTAAACTCAGACTCAATCGATTGAATAAAGGCCTTAATGGGAACGCTGAGCGCTTGCTCATCTTGATTATTCAGGCACAAACCTATCGTGCGGTTGATATCAAAATCTTCGATTGGGATAAAGTTCAGATCATAAGGGGTTGTTCGATTCGTCATAATCGACACACCAACATTCGCGGCAACCAACGGCAACACAAAATCGTCCCGCTCGATCTGCATGATCGTCTCAGGGTTAATGGATTGATTCTGAAAGGCATCAAATACCTTCTTTGTAGATGGTGGCATTACTGCAGGCTCACATTCAGCATAGGACGATGATGAACATTCGTGACGCTATAAAAAAGAAGGCTTGGTACTTCCAAGCCCTCCTCAACCTGTCGGCAATTATTGCGCGTCATTGATCAGCGGAAACCTGCTTTATATTTCAGGACAACTCCCCTTTGATCAAGGGCAAATGCTTCACATCTGAAAACTCGGCGACACATTATTTCTAGAACAAGGCAAGCAAGTCGCACACATAGCCGCACTAAACGTATTGAGCCAAATTGATGCTGCACTCAAAGATACGCCGTTTCGTTTTAGCAAAATCATTCGCTTAGACGGTTTTATCAACGCCACAGACTCATTCACACAACATGCCGACGTGCTAAATGGCGCTTCAGACTTATTTGCGAAAGTATTAGGTGAGCAAGCAAGACACATTAGAACCGTACATGGCTGCAATAGTCTGCCTGCTGGGGCAAGTGTGGAGTTGGCCGTGACGGTAGAGCTTTCAAGTCAATAAGTGATCGAACTCCCCTATCAACCTGTCTATTTTTTAGAGATTAATGCACGGAAATAGACAAGAGCAGACCTTGGCGGCTCTCTGAACACAATGCCCGCTTCAATGTGTTAGCGGACGTTAAGTCAGGAAAGAAATCTTGGTTCACGGGCATTCACTTTCCTGAGAAAGCAAACATTTTGACTTAGGTTTAGCTGTATATCGACAGATACTTGTTCTTGGTTGAGCGATTGGCAGACATTCACTTATTAAACAAAACTGAGAAAGATTGAATCGGTAACATTCGGTTGAATCTGGAGGTCATTTTACCGGTGAGAGCTGGCGTCGTCGCGACCACCTCACACCACTATAACTGATTTGACTCCGACCAGATACGAAGCTGGTCCAGTATATCCAATGCTGAGCGTCCGAAGTTTGTCAGCTCATAGGTTACGGCTATGGGGCGATCACTAATCACCGTTCGAACGACCATGTCCCGAGCCTCTAATTCCTTAAGCCTTTGATCAATCATTTTCTTACTTGCACCGCCTAACATTCGAGTTAGGTCATTAAATCGTACCGGCCCATCTTTGAGGTGATAGACAATTGATCCGGTCCATTTCCCGCCAATGAAGCGCATGCCTTTTTCTATCGCACAAGGCTCGACACACGCATCATAAACTTTTTTTCGACCATAACTATCTGTTTCTACGCGGCTTTTCATGTTTCTTTACTCATTTTAAGCAGGTTACTAAAAGTATACTAATTGATATGGGGAGGTAGGTAACAATAATATACCTAAAGTGATTAATTAACCACTATTACTTATCCAACAGTCCATACACAGCGAGGAAAGAAGCCATGAGTAATATCTTGATTATCAATGCACACCATAAATATCCATTCTCAGAAGGTCGATTAAATGGCGCTCTGGTCCAAATGGCAGATGAACTATTAAAAGCAAAAGGGCATGAAGCACGAATTGTAAACATCGATGAAGAGTGGAATGTTGAAACTGAGCTTGAAAACCATCAATGGGCTGACACGATAATTCTTCAATCACCCGTGAACTGGATGGGCGTACCTTGGACCTTTAAGAAATATATGGATGAAGTCTATACCGCAGGCATGGGAGGACAATTATGCAACGGTGACGGTCGTCATGAGGATGCTCCCAAGAAAAACTATGGTGCGGGCGGTACGCTCACGGGTAAAAATTATATGTTGTCTCTGACCTTTAACGCACCAAAAGAGTCATTTGATGACGAAAATGAATATCTATTCCAAGGCAAAAGCGTCGATGACTTGTTTTTCCCGATGCATATGAACTTCCGCTTCTTTGGTATGAAAGCGCTTCCCACTTTTGCGAGTTTCGATGTGATGAAAAATGCGGAAGCTGAGAGTGACTTCAAGCGTTTCTCTAAGCACATTGAAGAGAATTTTTAATCCAATCGGGAGTAATTCCTTATGAATACGCGAATTAAAAAGACCATTCTGGGGTTGGTTCTATTTTCGTCCGCCTCAGTTTCGGATGCTCAGGAGGTTCCTTTAGCGCACGTCTCTTCACCCGAGTACTACCATGTGCTGTTGGAAAACGAACACGTACTGGTGCTTAGAATGGTGCTACAGCCAGGAGAGTCTGATATGCCTCATCGTCATCACAACGAGACGGTTTACTTTCAAAAAGGTGGCCAGCTGACAATTACCGAAGAAAACGGAGAGTCCTTTGTCGCAAATGTTCCTGATGGGCACGTGATGTGGCACGAAGCATGGGCACATCAAGTTAGCAATACGGGTGATACTGAAGTAGTCGCAATTATCGTTGAATCAAAGGTAAGCCGCCATGAGCAATAGCAAACAGATTATGATCGATATCTTATCTGATGCTGTATGTCCTTGGTGTGTTATAGGGTATTACAGAATTCAGGCCGCAATCAAAGACCTGGGTATCGAAGACCAAGTCTCCATACGGTGGCATCCATTCGAACTGAATCCCTCTATTGCGGAAGAAGGTGAGAATCTCAGAGAGCATCTTGCAGCTAAATATGGAACGACGATTAACGGAAGTATTGAGGCACGTAAGCGTTTGACGGCTTTGGGCCAAGAGGTGGGCTTTCAATTCAACTACTTCGATGATATGCGCATGTTTAACACTCGCAAGGCGCATTTGCTGTTGAGGTGGGCAGAAGAGAAAGGCAAGCAAACTCAATTAGCCGAATCATTTTTCAGAGCCTATTTTTCGGACCACAAAGATATCTCAAGTAAGGAGGTTTTGCTGCAAATAGTCGCTAGTTTAGGCCTAGATAAAAGCGAAGCCGAAGACGTCTTAGATAATCCTACTTTTCAAACTGAGTTGGTCGAGATTGAGAGAAAGTGGCTGTCTGGAGGTTTTCACGGAGTGCCGGTAGTGATTATTAACGGTGAAGAAGTTCTACAAGGTGCTCAAGAAACCGAAACCTACCGCGAAGCTTTAACTACAGCATCCTAAAGACAGAACTACATAGAACAGAGGAATTTTTATGTTTACATACTATGAAACCAATACTGCGCCAGAAGAGTCGAAATCGTTAATGGAAGCTTCGTTGAAAGGTTTTGGCATGATACCTAATTTGCACAAGATATTGGCAGAAGCACCTGCTACTTATGAGGCTTACAATACTGTATTTAGCCTATTCATGAAAAACACAACCCTGTCGCCGATTGAGCAGCAGGTAGTTTTTATGACTGCGAACTTCGAAAATAACTGCCACTACTGCGTGCCGGGCCATACCTGGATGATGCATTCCGCGAAAATGCCTGAGGAAGTTATCGAAGCATTACGTGAGGGTACTGAGATACCTGACGCTAAGCTTCAAGCTTTGCACGACTATGCTAAAGCACTACTAGATAAGCGTGGTCACATTGGAGATGAAAAGCTACAAGACTTTATTGAAGCGGGTTATACAAAGCGCCAGGCATTGGAAGTATTAACTGGTTTATCGGCAAAGTTGATCTCCAATTTTACCAACGCATTGGCACACACTGAGCCAGATGATGCGTTTAAGAAATATGCTTGGATACATCCTTCACAGCGATAAGATATATATAATCAATAAAGGGGAATTCAGACTTCCTATGAACTACTCCTTTATTGATTAATAACATCTAAGGTGCCTTGAATGGTTTGCCGCAATGTTGGCATGTAGCGCCAATTTTGGTTTCCTTTTCGCTATGAACAGCTTCACGAATATGATCAGCTGTTCTGCGCGAAAGTCCTAGTTGCTTTCTCAATGCCTCAATGTCTTCCTCTTCCTGTTGACAGATTATGCCATCTTCCAGTGCTTTTCTAAACTCTCTTTGGAGGCTGGAACGGCGGCGATGAATTTGCTCATTCAAGCCGCTTGCGATAATGCCTGCGGGTAAGGCTGCCATGCCGATACCAATCACGGTGATAAGTGCTCCGAAGATTTTGCCTGCAACCGTGATTGGAGTGACATCGCCATAACCCACTGTAGTAAGTGTGGCCACGGCCCACCACATGGCTTGGGGTATTGAACCAAACGCATTGGGTTGTACAGTGTGTTCTGCTAACCATGCACCACTTGCAGCAAAGATAAGCATAAGCATGAGAATGAAAAATCCAGCAAAGAAAGCTCCCGCCTCTTCTTCAAATACTGCGAGCAACATTCCCAGAGCAGGTGAGTAACGTGTGAGCTTCAAAAGACGAAGCATACGGAAGGTACGTAGAATGCGTAGATCGATTGGAATGAACAGATAGAGCAACGCAGGTAAGATAGCAAGCAAGTCAATAATCGCAATCGGCGATCGCATCCATGATATACGAGAAGGTGAATCTTGCTTTTCAGGTACGATCCATAAGCGCAACAGGTACTCTAAAATAAAGATGCATAAGGAAATGCCTTCAAATACATTAAAGGCTCCTTCCCAGCTTTGGTAGATGGAATCAACCGTTTCCAAAATAACGGCGCCGACATTGAGTATGATCAGCACAACGAGGGCAACTTCCAGAAGTTTGGGCCCCCAAGCCTCTCTATCAGGCCGTTCCAACCACCAATAGATCTTTGCCCGAAGTTTATTTTTAGATACTAAAATATCACTCATGGCGGAAAGTCATCCACGCGCGCGTTACGGGAATAACTATTTGTGATAGTAATGCAGTCCCCCATATCAGGTTGGCGACAATTGAGGGTACGTGAGGGACAATAAAGAAACATCCTACAGCAACAATAATTCCAAATAATCGGACATCCCAACGACCATGGTCTGATGCGACACGATGCTCGATGACGTTCTTTAGTACCCACAACATGGCAATATATCCCGCTAGCCCGAAGCACCCAATAGCCGCATATTTGGTTGGGTAGGGTTCCCAGAAACCAACTTTTACTTCGGCAGCGAGTGCTACGCCAACCATTACCCCGCAAATCATGAGTGTTAAATGCGCAAGCCACCATTTGACTAATGTCGAAAGCTTATCGTCCTTGGTCTTTCCGTTGCCGACAAAATCAAAATAGATCCAGCACATGATGAACATGGATATTCCGCCAATAACGAAATTGACAAGCACGTCGGAGGAAACTTTATAGATACCTTTTTCGGAAAGTGTAATAACTAACTTAAAAAAGCCTTCGCCGAGAATGATAAGTGTGAGTAGAGAGAAGCGTTCCGCCATATGACCGAGTCGAGGAGCAAAACGTTCATGGCGTAGTACAGAGACTTTCGGAATCATGTAAAGCGTTTGCGTGGCAACCAGAGCCGCCGCAAAGGCCCAGAAAGCATAGGGTTTTGGCAGAAATGCCGTAATGGCAAATATAATGGCGAAACTTGATAAGTTTCGGATCTGCTCATTGCACATCGAGTGTGTTTCTGAATTGTTTCGCCGAGCTCTTACATATAGCATGGCGAGCATTGCTCGATTCGCGGCAAATCCCAGTGCAAAGAAAGCCCATCCTTTCCCTTCAATTGCGGGTATCGCTGCGGCCATAAACATCAATGTACAGATCATTACTGACATAATGATACGATGCCAAATATCCGTGCTGACATAAATAGAGTTGAAAATACTGAGCTCACCCCAGGCATACCACAATGCAATGAAGATTCCACAAAACACCAAGAAGCCATCTATGTTCAAATGGTGTGATAAGTAATTTCCGAGAAGAAAGATTGTGACCACATGAATCAAGTCATAGAACAGCTCTACCCAATGTACGTGGTCATGAGCATGATCTAAATCATGATGGTGTTGGGGCTTTCGCCACATTGGGTGATCTTGTAATGCCATAGGAAAATTGCTCTCTAATACGCAACATGTAGGGGCCTAGGATGACGCAAATCAGGCAGCCACATGTTGTTTTCTAAGTCTTTGTGTGTGGCAATAAGGTGTTAGTTATCGTAAGAAAAGGTTCCGCGAATCGGATAGTTATTGCTACGAATCCACTCTAGGCCCGAAATAAGATTATCTAAATCAGGACGTACAAAAGGATTATTCGATATGTCCACTACTTGAAGCGTTCCATGTTCATTAATGACATAGAGCCCCGGTTCAGCAAACGGGTGATCCGTTTCCTGATCTGAGCGGGGATGTGAGATGTAAAGCCCCAGAGATTTCATTTCTTTTAAAGATAAGCCGTAGAACATCGGGAAATCTACATCCAGCCTACTCGTGTGCTCCTTTAACTGCGCTTTGCTATCACCTGATATAGCGACCAGATCGATATTTATTGCTTCTAAGCGTGGCTTATATACCGTCAATTGATTGAGGAAACGTGTACACAATGGGCAGTGTCTACCTCTGTACACGACAAGCATTTGCCAGTCTTTTCCTTCTAAAGGTTTGCTTAGGTCCCGTGTTGTGCCTTCGAGAGTTGATTTGGTGATCGATGGAAAAGTTGCTCCAGCTTCAAACTTGTATGTGCTCATGAATTTGGCCTCCAATAATGATGACTAGTGAAAACTATTATTGGTGGCTTCGACAGAAAAACAATTAGTTACTTTTTGGTGACCTAGCACGCAATGACCAATTTTATCGGGAGCAGACACTAACTAACTTATTGCGAATCCATTTATGTAGCTGGTCTTGATTACTACGCTGGTGCCAGGCCGCAATGACATCAAACCCTGGAATTGTCCTATCAAGCTCAATTACTTTTAGGTCGTTATCAGGTAGTAGTCGAGATGGAATAAAGCCGCACAAATCACTCTCAGCTATACAGGCTTTTGCGGCGGTAAACGTAGGTACAGACAATACAACGTTTCGCGGATGCCCCTGTTGTTCAAACCAATCATTTGCTGCACCTACAAAGTCACCGCGTGAAGGCGAGACAACTAGCTGGGGGATTTTTGCAATGTCAGAAATAGCCATTTTCTTACTTACCATCGCATTATTCTTTGAAGCCACGCAGGTGTAGCTTTCAGGATACAAATTAAGCGTTGGTAGGTTTGATGGTACGAAGGAAGGGTTGCTAATGACTAAGTCTACTTCTCCGGTTAATAAGGCATTGGTGATCTGATCGATCTCAAGTTTCCTGACTGATAGCTTTACACCTGGCGCCTCTAGGCGAATTATTCTTAATAGCTGAGGCAATATCACTTTCTGTTCAAGGTCCGTTGAACTCAAAGTGAAAGTTCGTGTAACAGTTTTAGGCTCGAAAGTTTCAGGTTCTAATAACGCTTCAATTGACTCAATAATGTGTTCCACTTTTAACTGGAGTGATTCTGCAAATGGCGTGGGGATCACGCCGTTACTGGTTCGCACAAATAAGCGATCATCTAGCGTATCGCGTAACTTACGGAGTTGATCACTCACGGCTTGTTGCGTGACTCCCAGCTGGTCAGCCACGCGAGACAAATTTCTTTCTTGTAACAGAGCTCTTAATACTTGCAGTTGTCGGATATCGATTCTGTTTAAAGGTTTCACTTGTATCACTCATCGGAAGGTCTTGTTTCTAATTGTATCTGTAGATCCTTAAACTCGCATCATCTATTTCTTGTTTGAGGTTCAAACCATGCATGCTGAATACCGAGTGAACTATGCGACACCTGGAATTGATCACGTATATGATCAAACACACCTTGGACCCGGTAGTGAACAGTTAATTGATTCTATCGATCGCAGGGTGGTAAGCGTAAAAGATGGGCGTCTGGAAAACGAAACTTACTCATTAGACAAAAACGGTTTCGAGTTAACGAATCTTGAGCTTGGATTCTCTGACTATGAGAATGATGAGGCTATACAAAGTGTCTTATATCCAAAGGTTGCAGAGTGGTTGCGATCAAGACATGGCGCCAACGTTGTAAAAGTGTTCGATCATACTTACCGCTCTATGAATAGAAATGATCTAAGCGTTCATAATCGTGCACCGGTAAAGACAGTCCATAACGATTACACGTCAAAATCTGCTGATTATCGACGCTTAGAAGAAACCAAGTTAGATCTTGGGTTAAGGTCCAAGCGCTACAAATTCATTAATTTGTGGATTCCCGTTCATCACAAAGTTGAAGAATCTCCGCTCGCTATGGTGGATATGCGCACTGTTGGTCGAGAAGACTATCACCCATTGAAACTAGTCTACCCGGATAGAACGGGTGAGCTGGCGGCGATTTCTTATAACCCGAAGCATCAATGGATTTATTTTTCACATATGGAGCCAGGAGAAGCACTTCTGCTTAAGGTGTTTGATAGTCAAATGCCGTCAGATCTAAATGGTGTTCCTCACTCCGCGGCCGACGAGGTAGTACAAAAGGAATATAGAAACGCACGCAACAGCATTGAATTACGAACAATCGCCTTCTTTGAGGATTAGTAAGCATGTCGTTATTGGAATCTCGTAACCCCCTTAACCAAGAGGTTATAGGACACGTCAGTATTACATCGAATACCGAGCTACATGAAAAGGTATCACTTAGTAGAGCCGCTCAAAGAAGTTGGGCAGGTAAAACTTTAAAGGAGAGAGCTGAGGCAGTTACAGGCGCTTATGCAAAGTTAAGTCCTTATTTGGAGCAGTTATCACAACTCATTAGTTTGGAAATGGGAAAAGATGCTCGTCGTGCAGGATTTGAGGTAAGAGGCGTGCTTCATAACGCGGAATATTTTATCAATAGTGCACTGGATGCATTTAGACCGGAATCATTAGGAGGAAGAAGCCAGATTCAATACCAACCATTAGGAGTGGTTGCAGTAATTTCTCCTTGGAATTACCCGCTGGCGATGGCTAATAACTTGATTATCCCCTCATTGGTTGCCGGTAATAGTGTGATACTCAAACCTTCTGAACATACCCCTTTGGTAGCGGACTTGTTTGTTAAAGCGCTCCAGGAAAGCTTGCCTGAGAACCTAGTACAAATTGTTCATGGTGCTGGTGAAGTGGGTAGAGCACTCGTTAAAGCGGAGATAAATATGGTCGCTTTTACCGGGTCGCTCGAGGCTGGTCGAAACATAATGGCTGGTGCTGCGCTAGATCTGAAAAGGCTTGTAATGGAGCTTGGTGGTAATGATCCAATGATTGTTATGCGCAATGCTGATCTTAAAGCTGCTGCTAGGTTCGCTGTCGCAAGCTCATTCGAAAATGCTGGGCAGATGTGCACCTCTACGGAGCGGGTTTATGTTGATGCAAGTATTGCTAAAGCATTTGAACATGAGGTTGTTGCGGTTGCCAGTCAATATCAAACAGGTCCGTGGAATCAGCCTGGTGTAAATATTGGCCCCATTGTAAACCCTCATCAACATCAAAAAATTGTAGATCAGTTAATTGATGCTGAGGCGAACGGCGCTAGGTTTTTGCTTGGATATGCTCGACAGAAAGCGCCTTATATCGAAGCAACAGTTGTCTCAAACCTTAGTAAAGAAATGCGCCTGGAGAATGAAGAAACCTTTGGTCCAGTAGTCGCCATTGCAGAGTTTGATTCAATTGATGAAGCGGTTAAGCGAGCAAACGACTCGGTATATGGATTAGGAGCCGTCGTGTTTGGCGGTGCAAATGCCAGAGAGGTCGCAGAGAGGCTTGAGGCAGGCATGGTATCCGTTAACCAAGGTGTCGGTGGAATGGGAGACTCACCGTGGGTGGGTGCGAAACAAAGTGGCTTCGGTTTCCACGGCTCAAAAGCTGGGAATCGTCAGTTTACTCAAGTTCGAGTAATGAGCTACTAAAAAATCAGATTGGTAAAGACTGAAGTTCGGAGAATTGCGAATGAGTACAGAAATGAATAGTGACTTTTACGTGGTGGCGCGTGAAGCGGGTGCAGAAAACCCTTCATTACCAACTTGGGCTAACCGTAAATCAAATCCAATTAATTTGGATACCTTATTTGAGATTAACAAGGTGAAGCGTAAAGACATACCAGAGGTTCCAGGCGCGTTTCAGCTGCTGAATGTTTTTACTGAGAAAGAGTGTAAGCGATTTATCGAGATTACCGAGACGCTAGGCTATTTAAAAGATGCGGCGGTGTCTCTACCTAGAGAAATCAGACATAACGATAATCTTACTTGGGTGACTGATGAGGCTACCGATCAGCTTATCTGGGAACGTGTGAAGCACTTAACCAACAATAATCCAGAGATGTTTGATAACCAAGAGGCTGTTGGGATTAATGCACGATTTCGCTTTTACCGCTATAGCGAGGGCGACTTTTTTAAGAATCATATCGATGGAGCGTGGCCTGGCTCACGAGTGGTCAATGAAGAGCTTATTCATAACGCTTATCCAGATCGATATAGTCAGATGACATTTCTCATCTTACTTAACGAAGACTTTGAAGGTGGCGCAACAAGGTTTTTGGTGAACTTAGAAGATTCAACGCAGCCAGCACGAGGAAATGCATCGGTTAAGGAAGTTGATATCCGCACACCTATTGGTGGTGTCCTTTGTTTTCCACACGGGCATCATCCTTTGCATTGTTTACACAGTTCTCAGCCCATCTCTAAAGGAACCAAATATATTATTCGGACCGATTTACTGTTCACCGTATAGCGCGCTGCTTGTGCGAAAAACTTTCGTACTTATTGGTGCTGACATTGAGCACACCAAAACTAAAATCTGCCATCCAAAAACGAACGGAATATGTGAAAGGTTCCATAAAACGATCTTGTTGAAGCTCAATCAACCTACTTGGAGACGTATATTCTATGGTTCGATTGAGGAATTGCAGCATGATCTGGGTGAATGGCTAGTTTACAACAAAGACGAATTCATCAAGGTAAAAAGTGTTGTGGGAGAGCGTGAATGAAAACTTTACTTGATGGTAAATGGATCTAAAGGAAAAATTCTTAAATTGAGTCTGACTTGACAGCTACTATTCGTAAAATCGGATTTTATCAGCTCAAGTTGGAATAACGGCAATTAGTCCATTTTGACCGAGTATTTATCTATTTACTTTCGAGCCTATTTGAACGATAGCTTTTATAAATAAATGTCTGCTTTTCGAACAAAGTGAATACTCAGAATTCCATTCTGATGTCCGAACTTAAGGTCCGATATTGTCTATTTGTGAGGTTTACTTGTAGACATTAGCCGACCTAAGTGTCGCACCGATCACTATACCCGCTTCAAGAGGTTAGGTGACGTTAGCGATATGGTTATTGCTGAACAAACCTGATTCTTCTCACGGTGTATATAATACTGGCCTTCATGACTCTCCATCTATCACTCCAACACAAAACACAACCATTAGTTCTGTCATCCTCTCAATTCCTTCTGGCATAGCCATCCCAGCAATTGAATACCCTTCAATGTAAGGAATAATTAATGAAACCGTTTCGGCAGCACTTTTTTCACTGTGTGCTACGGGGAGTAATTTGGCCATGAGAATACTGGCCATTTCTTTGTAGTACTCAAGTATATATTTTTTGATGGCGTCATTGCGACTAGAGATTGCCCAGTATTCTCTGAAGATTCTACACATGTCAGAGAGATGGACGCCCTGGCTTAGAAATGCGCTGATCAAAGGTGAAAGTTTTTCCTCTAGGCTATTCCGATCTTTTAAAGTGTTGATGCTTCTGAGTTCATCTAAGCATTGTTCAAAGTATCGGTCTGCCATGGCCTTTAACAGTTCGTCTCTATTCTTGAAGTAATACTGAACATTACTGAGTGACATGTCGGCATGACTTGCCACTTGGCGCATGGTCACTCCGAAGCTGCCTTGGTTTTTAAGCATCTCCAATGCTACATCAATTATTTTCTCAGTTTTTGCGTTTAGCTTCACTTTTAGAATCCGGTTAGTTCTTTAAATCAATTGTTGATATTTTAGGTCGTTCGACCTATATTTTCCAGAACTAGGTCGTATGACCTAGTTCTTTGATTGAATATAAAGGAGAACAGATGAAAGCGCTTGTTGTGGAGAATAAAAGTATCAGCCTTAAAGAGGGTTTGAGATTGCCAAAAACAAAAGGCAATGAGCTCCTGGTTAAGGTCGTCTGCGCTTCCGTCAATCAATTGGATGCCGAAAATATTCAGGGGAAGTATGACTTTTTACTTAAGATACTGGGCAGCAATTATCCGGTGAAAACGGGTATTGAGTTTTCAGGTATCGTGGTAGAGGGATGTGGTAAGTTCAAACAAGGTAATAAGGTGTTTGGCTACGTGAACTTGATGAAGGGCGTAAAGGCACATCAGGAATACATTTCAGTAAGTGAAGACTATATCGCGCTCATACCAGATGGATTGAGCTTTGAGCAGTCAGCGGCATTGCCCTTGGGCGCTCTGACTAGCCTAGTCGCGTTGCGAGACATCGGTGGTCTAACTCAAGGCTCGAGAGTCTTAATCAATGGTGCATCAGGCGGCTTGGGGGTGTATGCCATTCAGTTGGCGAAGATCTTCGGTGCGTCGGTGACTGCCATCGCTGGAGCAGAGCAGGAGACCTTCTTAAATTCACTGGGGGCGGATAAGGTCATCAACTATCACGAACAGCCAATCGAAAGCTTAACGGAAACCTTTGATGTCCTGTTAGATCTGTCCAATCAAAAACTATTCAAAGAGATTAAGCATCTTCTGAAAGCAAAAGGACGATTTATACCGGCTGAGCCGAATAAGCATTTGTTGAATATAGTCGCGAGTTTCTTTACTGCTAAGAAAACCAATTATCTGATGGTGGATAGAGGTGATCATGAACAGTTAACACAAATTTCCGAGTAGGTTAAAGAAGGAAAGCTAAAGCCATATGTCGATAGCGTGTATGCCTTTGAAAACTACCAAAGCGCTTTTGATCGACTGCGGGCTAAAGGCAAACAAGGCAGGATTGTGATTAAGATTTCGGGTAATGCAGGTGCTTAACCCTGACGATTCCTAATTGCTTAATACAAGGTCCTGTAATATCGCTGAATTCAATGGATCGCTGCAACACACTCATTAAATCGGTCTGCAGGGGTATCAGACTCCAATGTTTTTCGTATCGAGAGTTTGACTCTCTAGCAATGTTATCCAGTTCTTTTTAAGAGTGAACTGGCAGGTCTGTGCCTTTCAGAAAATAATCTCTCAGTAGGCGATTAGTATTCTCGTTGCTACTTCTTTGCCAAAGGCTCTGAGGATTACAAAAGTAAATCTGAATGTCGGTCGCTAGCGTAGGTTTTTGTTGTGAGCTCATCTCATGGCTACGATCCCAAGTCAGTGGCTTATACAACTCAACAGGTTACTTTTTAGTTTGCTCGATTAACGCATTGATCACCGTATCTGATTTTCTGTCAGCAACCTTAACGAGTATTGAATAGCGAGTGTGACGCTCTACTTACGTCGCTATAAAAGCGTAGTTTTTTTCCTTGTATTAAATCTCCCTCCCAGTGACCTAGTAAAGCCCTGTCTTCGAGCGAAACAGGTCGTTCAAGGATGGAGACTGCATTTGGTATCCCGCCAAGACCTTCTCCTTTTAATGATGAAGTTCTTGCTCTGCGTATTAATCTCTTTGATCTCAATAGCAATTGGAGCTCTTTCTTTAATGCGCCTCTAGCTTGTATGAATAAGCTCTTATAGATCATTTCATGCAACACTTGGTACGATTCAACCTTTGGAAAAGCCTTTTTTAGCCCGCACGATATTTGTTCAGGAGACCACTTCAATCCTAATTTCTTTTCAAGGGGGGGTACTAAATGAGGATTTTCTTTTAACTTACAAAGTTTAGGTCGTTTAGCATCCTCCCAAGCACGACTATCAGCCTTCGCCGCACGATACTTCTTAATTCCTCCATAACGATTAACTTCGCGAGTAATTGTTGATGGGGAACGATTAAGGTTGTGCGCAATTTGACTGATGAATAACTTGGCAACTATACCTTTAGAGATTTCTTCCATTTGTTATTTTGACAAGGCGCACGGCGATCTTTTGCGCTCAGACTGTCTGATGCTTCCTGTCGGTGAAAAAATATTGTATACAGAGCTAGATGATCGACTAATTGAAGTTATTGATTCTCCCTCGCTGTATCTATCCCAGATAAAATCTTTAATTTCTTCAGAATGAAAAATTCTAGTTTTGTAAACCATATCGCTTTGCCTCCATCTTTAGATATAAAAATAGAGTGTTGCGACGATCAATTAAATTTAGATCGAATAGCGAACCTTTGAGATCTGTTTGAACCGACTCTTTCAATCCTCAGATCGCATAAAC
The DNA here is from genome assembly GCF_001635735.1 of Oleiphilus sp. HI0067. Lineage (NCBI taxonomy): Bacteria > Pseudomonadati > Pseudomonadota > Gammaproteobacteria > Oceanospirillales > Oleiphilaceae > Oleiphilus > Oleiphilus sp. HI0067. Next base: position 9,760 of record NZ_LWFI01001188.1, on the reverse strand, counting down.
CCTGACGAAAAGAATTCAGACAAAACCAACAAAAGTAGTTTCATTGCTTAAAATTAGAATGCGGTCAACAACTAAAGAGAACTATGTGTCATAACAGATTTTATCGATCAGTATAAAGGAAACATCGCTATTGCTAATTCCTGGGAGATGAGATATTTCATAGATCGGTAACCACCAAGCCAATTCCAATCGATATCAATACAGAGCATATTAAACGCTTTAAAACCAATTGCTTTTCCTTAAACACCAATATTGAAATGACCGTTGCTAAGACAATACCGCAATTGCTAATGGCTACCGCCGATGAGGCAGGTAAACTGATCATAGCCCGAACAACAAGCGCATATGCAACACCAATAAAAAGACCACCCAATACAACCAATATCGAATGCGGTCTTTTCTCTGGCACAAAAGTGTCGATACTTCTAAATTGTTGAATTGACAAAAAAACGAAAGAAGCGAAATACCCAACCGATATATAGCCAAGTTGAGCACTAAAACTGGGTAGATAGTTGACTGCTACTTTGTCGCTCAGCGAATAAATGCTCGTACCTATCGCCGCAAGTGATGCCCATTTCATCGCTGGGACAGTGCGCTCGCCCGGGTCAACCTTAGCTAATAGCCATAATCCAGAAATACTAAGGAAAATGCCCGCCATGCCCCATAAGCCTAACTGTTCATCAAATAGTAACCATGCCCAAAGCGCTATTAAAACTGGAGAACTTCTGGCAATTGGATAAACAAACGATACGCTAGCCAGGTGATAGGCACGTCTAAGAGCGAAGAAATAAAATACATTAGCTACTGCGGAAAAAAAAAGGGCGATTATGAGTTCAGCGTTCCATTGAGCCTCGATAACCAAACTGGTTATTGCCCAAGGCGCAAAAATAAGCGTATGGGCCAATAAGCCCCACCACAAAAAATTTGCGCGCGGATCCGCTAAACGAGTCATTACGTTCCATGCGACATGCATTAGAACCGATAGCGTCAACAATGCGAAGGCATTATCGATCATGGGCTACTCCCTAGTTGACCCGTTTATGTGCTTGGAATGTGCTCATAACGTTAAGGTCATGCCATCATAGCCAGCAATGACATCACTAGGCAGCTTATCTCCGTGCTGCTTTAACCACCTATCAAAGTCGTGCCCAATGTGAGTCATGATCGTCTTTCGTGGTCCAATAGAATCGTGTAAGGCCAAAGTTTCGTTGAGATTGTTGTGGTTTCTATTGTCAACATCAGGTGGAGAACTTGTATCAATAATCAGATACTCCAAATCGGTAGAAGTGAGATATTCAAGCACTTTAGGCGGTAAGCCTTTTGTGTCGGTGAAATACGCCACCGATTTCCCGGCACACTGGAATAAATACCCATAGGTGAGTTTTGAATGAATTAGAGGTAATGAAGTCACCTCAAGATTTTCCAATTTTAGAGTCGCGTATTTCTTTTGATGGATAAACTCGAGCAAGCCGGGGTGTTTGTACAAATCAGCGCAGCCATCCTTATCGGGGGGACAAAATACCGAAATGTTGGGCTCTTTCCCCCAGCGGATATGAAACAAACCCTGTACGTGATCAGGATGAAAATGTGTTAGAAATATTGCATTCAGAAAAGACGCTTCAAATCGCTCGCCAATATCCATGATTCCTGCATCGATAAGGTAAGCCGCACCTTCAACTTCCAGCAATGCGCTAGCTGGCCTTCTCCTGAGTGAAGGATCTGATTTCGCTGCACTACAAACCGAACATTGGCAACCAAACAGCGGAACTCCGCCTGCCGCCCCCGTGCCCAAGAGCGTTATTTGCATAGTGATGCAGCCTCTTTGGCACAAAGTTTCCTTGTCACAATCATTTCAAATAGTTTCTCACCCGCCTTCTCCAAAGAATGATTATTTTCAACATAAGGAATGCTCTGGGATAGAAGAAGATTTTCGTCTTGCTGTGCTTTAGCAAGCCGTTTTTCAATCTGCTCTTCAGACTCCCTGCCACGGGAAACCAGGCGGTCTCGCAGTATGTTGGTATCAACATGAATCAATATCGGATACAGCATATCGAAACGTTTGCGCGCTACAGATAAATACGAGCGAGAGCCGTTAACCACTACACTAATCCCGCGGCTTAACCACTTTTCCACCTCAATGCCGATACCATAGTGTGTGCCATGACTGTACCAATCCATAGAAAAGAATCCCGCTTCTTTGCGATGTATAAATTCATCCTCCGATAAAGCGACATGGTTCTCCCCCCCAGCATCAGCTTGTCGCGTGATATAACGGTGAGCAAAGGCGATACCGTGCTCAGGACGACAGCGTTGGCGCAGGTAGTGGATTAAAGAATCCTTACCCGCACCGGAAGGGCCGATGATATAAAACAACCTAGCCATGGTCATATTGCACCTGAAAAACCAGGTCTCCCGCGCTCCAAGTACGTGAAATTTGGGGAAGACCACCGGGCTGCCCAACGGCAATGAGGTCTGCCCTTTTTCCTGAAGCAATTTCACCACGGTCTTCCAGCCTTGCCGCCTTGGCCGGATTGTAAGTCACTAGTTTAATTGCCTCCGCTAATGACATGTCGACTAGTTTAGGAATCTCAAACACAGCCACAATCAAAGCCGCAGGAGAATAGTCTGCACACAGACAGTCAGCCACGCCATGCTCTATGGCTTCGATCGCTTTCATTGAACCTGACTGACTCTTTCCTCGCAAAATATTAGGAGCGCCAAAGACGGTTGCCATATTAGCTGATTTAGCAGCTTTGGCCGCTTCCAAGTTAATCGGAAATTCTGAGATATCTGCGCCAATTTCTCTCATCGTCGCTACTCGTTCAACTGATTCATCATCATGACTAGCCACTGAAATATTACGTTGATGAGCAAGCGTACTGAGCTCTTTCATACGTTCAAACGCTCCAGCAGCCGAGCTTACCTTGCGTTCAACAATATCATCAATTTCGGCTTCAGTTTTCTTATACGTGCGACTCAAATAATTCTTGTAAGCTGCCATGTCCTTGAACTGCCCCTGACCTGGCGTATGATCCATCATTGAAATCATGTGCATCGCATCCTCCTCAAGCAATTTCTTGAGAATTGGCACACCGGTTTCGTCTGTAATTTCATATCGGCAGTGAACACGATTATCCACCAAAGCATGTGGTTGCCATTCATGCACAGCGCGCGCAACATTTGCAGCAAAGTCATTGTTTCGCACGCCAAGTTCTTCATGCGCAAAAGACAAGGCATGATAAACAGTCGTGATCCCGGCAGCCGCATTGCGTTTATCTGCCTGAGCACAGGCAAAATCTAGAGGAAAGTGAACATTCGGGCGCGGTTCAACTTCTTTTTCCAGAGCGTCGCAATGAATGTCTATCATGCCAGGCATCAAGAGATCTCCCTGTAAATCGATCACTTGCTCCACAGAGACTTCATCAGGATTAATCGAGTGAATAAAACCGTCTTCAATCAGCAAAGAGGCATCGTTTAATATTTCGTCGCGTAGTACGATTGAAGCGTTCGTAAGCAGTGTCTTCATGCGTGAGTCATCTCTAGTAATTGGTCTACGGATTTAGGAATTTGGAGTTCAACGACGTGCTCCGCCATTTTTTCAACCAGTGCTGGATCATGAAAAATAGCCAGCATGGCGACGCCTTGCTCTTTCAACTTCTGCAATTCACCCAGCACCACGTCGGTCGTAATGGGATCTAGACTGGAGGTAGGTTCATCAAGCAGCAGCAATCTGGGCTTGGCTACCAAGCTTCGTGCTAGATTGACTCGCTGTTTCTCGCCACCGGAAAAGTTTGCCGGAGATAAACTCCATAACCGTTCAGGTAAATTCAAACGTGCCAGCATATCGCGAGCACTATCCAGCGCTTCGTGCATGCTTGCACCACGTTTCAAAAGAGATTGAGCGACAATAAACTCGCTAGGTTTGCGCGGTAATATGTGAAGAAACTGCGTGACAAAACTAATCTCATCCTGCCTTAGCTGTAGTATCTGGTGCTCATTGGCTTTCGCTAAATCGATCTTATGACCCTTCGCTGTTTGATAGAGTATTCGCCCATAGGTAGGTAAATAGGTTCGATAAATTCCCTTGAGTACACTTGATTTACCTGAACCAGTCGGACCGATAAGCGCAGTAAGCTTCCCTTTATAAACAGAAAGCTCTACATTTTGCGAAGACGGGATAACTTTCCCCTGTTCGTGCAAGACAAACTTCTTTGCATAACGTTGAACACGAAGTAAGCAGTCGTTATTAGGGTTAATTGAAGTATTGATCATAATATCCGCCCCCCTACTATAGTGCCGAGGCAACAAGACGTTGCGTGTAGGCATGCTGTGGGTCTTCGAGTACTTGATCCGTTAAGCCCGACTCAATCACTCGACCGTATTTCATCACAAGTGTTCGCCCAGCAAGCAGACGAATAACGCCAAGGTCATGGGTCACCACAATCATGGCGGTTTCCATCTCTTGCTGTATTTCCATAATCAAGTCGAGAATGGCCGCTTGTACGGATAGGTCTAATCCCGTTGTCACCTCATCAAGAAATAACAGTGGAGGATACGTCGACAAGGCTTTGGCGATTTGAACTCGCTGCTGCATACCGCCAGAGAAGGTTTTGGGCAATGCATCGATTCTTGCTGTCGGCACCTCAGTACGATGCAATAGTGATCTTGCACGCTCTCTTATATGGCTGTAATTACTAACACTAGACATCAACAAACGTTCAGCAATATTGCCACCCGCTGAAATATCAAAGTTCAATCCCAAGTAGGGGTTCTGATAAACCATACCAAAACGCAGGCTAGCCAGTTGACGTTGCTGAGCGGAATTCAAATTGAATAAGTCGTATTGTTTACCTTCATCATAAAAAACAGCGCTACCTGAACTAGGTTCTTCATCAAAATAAAGACACTTCACTGAGGTTGATTTGCCCGAACCAGATTCGCCCATAATCCCTAAGATTTCGCCTTTATATAGATCAAAAGAAAGATCATGAGCCGCAACAACACTCCCGCAACTAGGGCATATGTTGGTATCCGCCTCAGGCCCCGTTAGTTCAAAACAATCAGAACAACCATTGCCATACACTTTCGATAAATTTCTGACTTCTAGTACCTTATCCATTCACCGCCTCCTTTTGCCTACACTCATTCTTGGCGGCACGAGCTGCTGCAAACTTTTCACAATAATCGCTGTCTGAACATTGATAGACTTTTTGACCATTTGTAGAGTCCACAAATTCATCAAGAAAACTGCTGGTCGAACCACATTTCTTACAGGCGCGACGGTTTCCGTGTTCGTCATCAAAATCTTCTACACGAAACGGCACATCGTCAAAAGCCAGAGGATCAGCATTTGTGTAAGGAGGGACGGCATAGATTTTTTTCTCACGACCCGCTCCTAGCAAAATAAGTGATTTTGATTGGTGTATCTTAGGAACATCCCAACGAGGTATCGGTGACGGGTCGATCACGTAGCAGTCATTAATACGAGTAGGATATCGATGTGAAATCGTAATCTCTTGATACTTCACTAAGTCTTCGTATAGCTTAACTAACAAGCGTGAGTAATCACCCTCTCCATGCATCTGCTTGCGTTTGTCTTCGGAGGGTTCAACAATTACCAGCGGGTCGGGATATGGTACCTGCAGGACCAATATTTGATCCTCACGTAGCTCTTTTTCCGGAATACGATGACGAGACTGAACAATATCAGCCTCTTCTGTATCCGTCGTTGTGTCGATACCTGGGCAGGTCATTTGGATAAATTCACGAAGATTGACCGCATTAACTGAATCATCTGATCCCTGGTCAATCACTTTAAGGGTATCGTTTTCACCAATCAGCGATAATGTGAGTTGCAGCCCGCCGGTACCAAAACCTCTTCCCATTGGCATTTCCCGACTTGAATACGGTACTTGGTAACCAGGAATAGATATGGCTTTTAGGGTACAGCGCCTGACTTCTTTCTTTGCATGCTCGTCGAGAAATCCAAAATTGTATTGACTCATGACTCTGCAGCCTCCCTTTGCTTATTTTGGGTCGCTCTCAATCGATCCATATCTGACTGGAACGTCACGTAGTGAGGCATTTTGTAATGAGAGCAAAAGCCCATAGAGTCCACGCCATCGACATGCAGCAATACAAATTCAGGATCTTCTGATGGATTTGATGGGCCGTCTCGCATCCCTTTCTGAAGCGCACGATCCAAGATCGCCATACTAATTGCTTTCACTTCATTGTGCCCAAAGCACGCGCCATAGCCTAAGGTGAACATGGCCTTCTTATTGGCCCTTTGCCCATCTTGCTCATCCTCGTACATGGCCACGACTTCGCATTCAGTCACTTCCACTTCGCCAATTTCAGTCAATTCACCGGTAATCGGGTGAGGTAGCATCACAGGCACATAACCCACACGTAATTCCGCAACGGTAGGATGTATATCGCCGTAACCTCGCATATTTGAATAGGCCATGGCGAGTAATGAGCCCTGCTCTGCCCTAGCCATTGTGGCTAATGCCGCGGACCTCGGAACTGGAAAAACCAGCGGCTCACGCGTGATATCAAAAGGATCATTAGAACTATGCTGTTCAGATTCAGGAGGAAGAAGCCCCTGCTTTCTCAGTTCATCCAGCACTTTTGGAAAGGTATCCGGTACATTTGCCTCAGGTATATCGGCAAACCATTTCTTGGCAATCGTTTGAAAGGTTTCAGGCGACTCATCAAACATTTCCATTCGCATTAATCTAAGCTGATAGTCGGTGGTGGCACCTAACATTTGACCATTTGGAATATCTTTAAAGGCAGACGAAATTCGACGCGTAACACGCATTCTGCTAGTATCGGTTAACGGTGTTTCTAATAATCTGGGAACTGTTGATCGATAAGCCCTGAGCGCAAAAGATGCTTCAAGTGTATCGCCATGAAACTGCTTTATTGCCAACGAAGCTAAGTCTGGGTGAAAAATCCCTCCTTCAGAAATAACGCGGCTGTGCAGAAGTCTTAGTTGATGACGAATCGATTCAGAATCAATCGCCTGCTCTCCTTGCCTCGCTCTAAGGTAATCGAACGCACCTTCAGCACCTCTAAGTGCCTGGCCGCCACCTTTTACTGCAACATATGCCATTAAATCACCTCCACTTGTGTCGTGCGTGGTAATGCAATGAAGCTTTCCTGGTCACATAGAATAATATCGACACCGAGAGGAAAGGCGGAACACCAACTATTTCTTCGCTCTAGCCAGGCCTGATCAAGTCCATCAATCTCTAGTGTTATCTTGCCGTTCACGCCTGGCCCCATCAATTGCAGCTTTAAGTCACCTCGACCAATGGCCGTTACATTGATGATCAGCGTGGCTGATTGCTCCGGATTAGCGAGTGAACCTAACTTAGGGTCGTGGACGATACATTGCTGCCCCTTCGCAATGATGAAGTCGGCAGTCTCAAGGTCTGTTTTATCTGCCTGCAACATTCGCCAGTCACTTTCCGAGATTAAGGACTCAGGATCTGACACCGATACTTGAGAATCCGCCAATGTCGCCAACAAGGGCAAAAAGCCACCGACTGTCTGTCTTGAATCAACCTGAGAAGCCTCAGAAGACCTTCCGTAAAGAAGCGTGTTTTGCTGCCCTGGTCGAGACATGGCATTAAGTAACTCGCGATATTGTTGCTGCTGTAATTGAGGCAGCCACAAGGAATCAACTTGCAACATTGGATGCTTCCTCCTTCCTATCAGAAGCTTGATAGCCTGGTTCGTCATTAGTATCTAAAGCATCTTCAAGAAGCGAAAAGTCAACGCGCGTACTCGACAAGATTTTTCTACGAGCTGACTCCCTTTCTTCGAACAGACGCTGCCCTTCATCGAGCAAAGCAGCAACGAGATCAAATCCGACTAGCTCCTCCGCCAAGACCGCATCACAAATAGCCAGCGTTTCTGCGTATTCAATATCATCATGCATTACGTTGGCGGCCCCCTGTACAACTTGACCTGACTGAGTCGTGATTTCTATCCATACGCTTGATAGCGGAAACTCGCCAAGAAAGAAGGCTTCAGATAATGTGCTTTCTTTCAGTTTCAATGCCCCTAAACCTGACTGAGGAGGACTGACCGGTTTAATTAACCAGTCCTTTGCAAGACCCTGGACTTGCTCGACTAAGTCAGATCGTTTAATCCTGCTTAAAGCTTTAATCCATTCTGATCTAGGCAGTTCTAAGTTCTTTCTCATTTGCATTTCTCTTCTAGATATCTAGACAACACCAGGCAAAAGAAAGCTTTTGCTCGTTGTTAGGCCCAACTACAATGTCTTTTTACGCAGCTTTTGCGAGCCATATTCCAATATTAAAACGGTGATAAAAATGACCAAAAGAATGGTCGATACATGGTCGTAATCAAACAAATCCCAACGACCTTTTAATTCCATTCCAATACCTCCGGCGCCGACGATGCCAAGCACTGTTGCCGTTCGAATATTTCGTTCAAAGATATACTGAACATACGCAATCCAAGCTGGCAGAACATGAGGAAACACAGCGTAACGCAGTACTTTAAGGCTTCCGCTACCCGCTGATTTGAGCGCTAGCTGAGGCCCCGTGGGTGCATTCTCAATTTCATCGGCAAAAAACTTACCCAAGACACCGCTTGTATGAATAGCCAAGGCTAATACACCAGCGATAGGGCCAAAGCCGTACATCAGCACGAGAAACAGCGCGATAATTAGCTCTGGCATTGCTCGATGGAAACTAAGCCAGAAACGGGCAATGGTGTAGAAAATACGGTGAGGGGCATAGTTTTTCGCTGCGAGAACCCCCAAAGGAAGGGAGATCATAATTGAGATCAGGGTGCCCCAAAAACCCATTTCGATGGTTTCCCACATTTTGAAAAGCACTTTCTGTAAATAACCGATTGGTTCAACCAGAAACTCGGTTTCCTCGACCGTCCATGTATCTTCTAATGCGTCATATTCTCTCAATTCACCTTTTTCTGTATAGGCAAACCATGGAAGATTATCCTTATCAAACTCATCGATTCTCGAGATTTCTGTTCTTTCAGAAATTTGAACCGGAAATGCTTTACTGGCAAAACGAACAGCGCCGTCTAGTACTTGCGAATCACCGATGCCTATAGCTGATGCAATGGCTTTTGAAGTTTCGACTGCCGCTTTGTCCATTTCGGTATTGTGTGCCGACAAAGACAAGATCACGAAAGCGACGAAAACAATAAATATACGTTTTGGCGTAACGGCTTGATGCAAGGGCCACTCTTGCCATTGGCGTTGCTTTGATTGCATCAGGCGGCTACCTCTTCAAGTGCAAGCTCGCTTTTCTCCTGCCCTTCCGTTTGAGTAAAGGCATAGATCGCTCGTTGTGTTTGGTTGTCTAATTCAGCAGGCGAGCCATCAAAAAACACCTCACCGGCACGCAACGCGACAATTCGATCGGCAAACTCCAAGGCATAATCCAACTGATGTAAGGTACAAACGACAGTCGCACCGTGATGCTTGGCAGCAGCTTTTAAGCTATTTAAAACACTACGACTCATCGCAGGATCTAAACTGGCAACAGGTTCATCTGCTAATACCACTTTCGGGCTGGAAACAAATGCTCTGGCTATCGCAACACGTTGCTGTTGACCTCCAGAAAGCTCCGAAGCTCTGCGCATCAAGTGCTTCTTTTCCAAACCTACTTCATTGAGCAACTCAAAAGCTTTCAACTGATCTTCTTTAGGAAAGGACTTCAATAAGCTGCGTAAAAGACTCTTGTCTGGCAAC
>NZ_LWFI01001187.1:0-1252 GCF_001635735.1 Oleiphilus sp. HI0067 | reverse complement strand
GGACGCGTTGTAGAGCAATATGCAGATGAGATCTTTTCTCTTGGGTCTGAACTGACTCAGCGAGTGAAGAGTAAGCAGCCAGGCACTCCCATTAATTTCAATGTTGGGATCGTAGACTCGATACCTAAGTTAATTGCATACAAGATTCTTGAGCCTGCTCTAAGTTTTGAGCAGCCGATCAAAATCGTTTGTATGGAGGGAAAGCTAGAGACGCTGTTGGGTGACTTAGCCGTCCATAAACTTGATTTGATTTTGTCTGATCGAAGTATTCCAACAGGCTTAAATGTAAAAGCTTACAGTCATGAGTTAGGCGAAAGTGATTTGACCTTTTTTGGAACACCCGCCCTGTGCGCGCAATACGAAGGTTCATTCTCCAAATTCTTAGATAATGCGCCTGTTTTGTTGCCAGTGAATAATCATGTCTTGCGTCGCAGTCTCGATGATTGGTTTGATCGAGAAGGCATTACTCCGAAAATCGTCGCTGAATTTGATGATAGTGCATTACTCAAAGCTTTTGGCGAGGCAGGCGCGGGCTTCTTCCCAGCGCCAAGTGCTATGCGTCGACAAGTTGAAACAATGTATGGGGTAAAGGCAATTGGAGAAGTGTCTGATGTATCAGAGCACTTCTTCGTGATTTCGCCGGAGCGAAAGTTAAAACATCCTGCGGTGGTGTCGATTACCGAAACCGCGCGTTCAAATCTAGCTTCGATCAACCAGTCTGAGCGACTGTTTTAGGCTCATTGATTCCTCGTATTCTACGCAGCATTGAGCGTCTCGCTTTGGCGAAGATCTGCTCGATCGCTGCGCCACAATTCTCAAGTTCGAGTGCAATAGATATCTTCTGACCATTCGCTGGTATTACATCGAGCTCACAGCGATATACGGTGTCTTGAACGCTCGTTTGTTTGTCAATAAATAGATTCACTGACTCAATATCGTCTACAAGACTCCCTAGATGGATGTTGTAATACAGATCTATAGTGCGTTCCCAATATGCCAATACTTTTTCGTTCACGTTTAGGTACAGCATTACGAGCCTCCTCTTCAGCGTTTAACCAATGCTACTGAATGCGAAATAGCTTCTTCCATCAGTTATTAATCAACGATGAGTTCGAATACTTCGATCAATAATTGTTCGCTTTTATGATCATTTTTTTCGTTCTTTCGAGACGAATAAATCTTCTTTTTTCGAAGTGACGTGGATGACAGGATGACACCTACGGTTCACAACGATGGAGACTCGTAAATGAAG
>NZ_LWFI01001186.1:0-1260 GCF_001635735.1 Oleiphilus sp. HI0067 | reverse complement strand
TCTCGAAAAAAGTTAGAGCGTCGTATACCGCCGAAACAATGGCACGTGGAGTGATGGTCGCGCCGGTGAGTTGATCGAATTCGCCACCATCCTTTTTAACATTCCATGCTTCGGTATCTGTGTTTGATAGAGACTTTTCGTTAAAACTTAGAATCCAATCTGACTTGCTCAATTCAATTTTATCGCCAAGCCCTGGTGTTTCTTTGTGAGTAAGCACTCTGACGCCGATTAACTCTCCGTCAATACCTACAGCAATAAGTAACTCAATCGGAGCGGTGTAACCATCGGGCGCAGTCCATGGGAAAATTAAGCTTGTCGTACGCGAATCTTTCTTTGCAAGGAATACTTCTCGTTCGACGCCTTGATAGCTTAGTAAATAGCTATCAGCGAGAAGGTCATTGCTACGCAGAGATTCAGGAACAAGGGCGTATAAGGCCGCTAGACGAGCTTTCTTTTCTTGTTCAGCGATTCGTTCACTCGTATTGGTTTGTACAAGTGCGACTAAGCCAGCCGTTAATATAGCGAATAAGCCGAGACCAATCGCAGCACGCACTGCTGACTGAAAAGTACTTGGCGTTTTGTTTGGCTGATCGTTTTGATCCATATCGCTCATAATTCTTATACCTTCGCCTTAGGGCCGCGTTTTGCTTTGTTATGGCCAAAGGTTCGCGGTTGCGTATAGACATCGATTAGGGGGGCTGCAAAGTTCATCAGTAGCACAGCGAAAGCAATTGCATCAGGGTAAGAGCCCCAGGTTCGAATAATGTAGGTAAATAAGCCAACACCTAGACCAAAAATAAAACGACCGCGTGGTGTTGTTGATGAAGAGACTGGGTCCGTTGCGATAAAGAAAGCACCAAACATCGTCGCACCCGCAAGTAAGTGAATACTTAATGGCACGGCTTGGTCGGGGTTAGACGAAAATAAAATTGCTGGAAGTGCTAAGCCGAGTAATACGCCTGCAGGTGTCTGCCAAGGTATGATTCTTAGTGCCAGAAGACCAAGACCGCCAAGTAAGAAGGCTACATTTACCCATTCCCAACCAAGAACGATTCCCGAACCAAAGATGTCTTGGCTGGTAATCGCTTCATAAGTGCTCGCTTTCACCTCATGCTTATATACGTCTAAGGGTGTCGCGCCAGAGTATCCGTCGGGAGCATTCTCTATTTCCCAAATGCTAGCGAGCGTTTGTTGGACGCTAGGGAAATTTTCTTGAAGTGTGGTCGGGCTTGCCCAGTTGCTCGTCATAGCAAGAGGGAA
>NZ_LWFI01001185.1:0-1181 GCF_001635735.1 Oleiphilus sp. HI0067 | reverse complement strand
GAAAGATTTCGACGGAACACTCAATGGATTGCTTAGCGAGCAAGGCAACCCAGAAGCAGCGAAACTTCTCGACTCTGCCAAGACTAAGTGGGAGTTTATTCAACCGTCACTCGTAAACTACAACGAGAACCGCGTTAACTTTATCGTTAACCTATATTCCAAAAAGATTATTGAAAACCTTCAGCTAGCTAGCAAGATTTAAGACTAGCTGAAACAAAAAAAGGGGGCTATTGCTTTACGCAGCGCCCCCTTTTTTTATGATCTCAAACTCAGCAAGCCGAATGTAATTGCTTAATACATTCCAGTAAGCCGTCTATATCTTCTGCGTCACCACTTTCATCCCACAACAGACCTACCCCATCAGGATAAAGCACTACCCCACTAATTTGATTTGGAATATGTTCCTGATTTGCCAACACACGAGCTTGATCACCATCCATGTTTCGACGATCGAGTTCATGCAATTCAGCACTGCTATGCACCTGAGCTGCCTTCATCCCTCGCCCTTCTTTTACAGGTAATTGATGTGTTTCGTAGATCACATAACCGCGATAGTCATCAAGCCATGGAAAAAACTTATCCTTGAGTTTTTCGTCAACAAGACGAACCCGCAATCCCTTCTTCATCGCCTCTTGCCGTAAAGCAGTGATACGCAATTCGCGCTTCGACGGCTTAATCCAAAGAATAGAACCCGCAACCACCAATGTGCCGAAAATCGCTACCAGCCAACCCAACATGTCTCTCCTTTACTCACCAGCCATCTCTTCAAGCTCCATCCATCGCTCAATAGTTGCTTCAAGCTTTTCTTGCAAAGACGTCAACGCTGTTGTTTGCTGCTCGACATAGGTATGTTCTTTTGAGTAAAAGTCAGGTCTAGACACCTCATTTTGTAGTGCTGCAACCTCTTCCTCCAAATCTGCAATGAGATCCGGCATCTGATCAAGCTCCCTTTGCAACTTATAGCTCAGTTTCTTTTTCTTTAGCGGTTCAGCCTTTTTCTGAGCAACCTGCGCTTTAACTTCAGGTTTAAGAGCTTCAGTTTGACCTTTGTTTAACAAAGCTTGCTCATCAACCAATGCGCCACCCGTTTGTCGAACCCAGTCTTGATAGCCTCCGACATATTCTCGAACCCGGCCATCACCTTCAAACACCATCGTACTGGTTACCACTTGATCAATAAA
>NZ_LWFI01001184.1:0-1389 GCF_001635735.1 Oleiphilus sp. HI0067 | reverse complement strand
AATAAAGCTGGATATTACATTCAAACACTTAAAACATCTGGAACAAGTATTGATGGAATCAGTCAGCGGGGTGAGTGGGAGTGGTCGCTGGATCAGAGCGAGTTAGATATGCCTTTGTTGAATGAAGCGCCTGTCTGGAGTGCGCAGTTGCGTGATCAAGAATATCGTGCTGTGTTTGAAACGAACTTCTTACGCGAAGCGTGTGAGTTTGATTATCAGGGTTACGCTTTTGAGCTGGTATTAGATGTCGGAGAGATTGTATCTCAAGCTCGCACTAATACGGTGTCTATCAATGAAATTGAGATTGAGCTGAAGGTCAGTCATTCTGCCGAGTCGGCTGGTATGGGAACTGGAAAGGCTGTTTCGGTTTTACAAAGTTTATCGCATGCACTGTGTCAGAACTTGCCATCAGAGCAATATGATGTAAGCAAGGCGGAACGTGGGTACGCCTTGTTTTTAGGCTAAAGAATGATGTTTGGCGGTATTAAGAAGATGAAGTTAGTTGTTGCATGTAAAGCTTGCTTGCTATGTCTTATTCTGAGTTTGTATGCCTCTGTTTCTTTTGCTGATCTCCCAATTGAAAACGCGACAGAAAAAGCAGCTGAGCAAGCGCCTGGCGGCGTGGATGCAATTCAGCATAGCGATGTGAAGTTGGCCGAGTTTTACGTGCTTTATCAGTCAGTGCTGTCTGATTACCTTGTGCCGGGTGAGAAGAATGGTGTTGAACTTAATTTAGTCAATTATGCCGATCTTCGTTCTGACGATCGGTTAGATACGCTCATGCAGTTTTTGGCTGAATACGATTATGATCAACTAACGAATAAGACGGAGCGTATTGCCTACTTCTTGAATGCGTACAACATTATGGCGATCAATATGGTTGTCGAAAATTGGCCCCTGAAAAGTCTTCGCGGTTTAGGGAATATGTTTCGTCCTGTGTGGACGCATAGTTGCGGCACATTTAATAACGAGCACATGACCCTGCGAAAGCTTGAGCATGATATTTTGCGAAAACAAAATGAGCCTCGCATTCATTTCGCTTTAAATTGCGCTTCTGTTTCATGTCCTGATTTGCGATCTGAGCCCTATGTTGGCGAGAGGCTCGAGCAACAGTTGTCTGAGCAAACTTTTGGCTTCTTTAAACAATCGGGAAAGGGCGTGGTTGTTGATGGCAATCAGATCAAGGTGACACCTTTGCTTGATTGGTTCGAGGAGGATTTTGAACCGGTAGGTGGGGTGACTGCTTTTCTTCATACATATCTGCCAAAAGATAGTGTTCCTGCTGATTGGCAGCTTCAAGGTTTTCTTCCGTACGATTGGGAGGTCAATGCGCATCTCTCGGGATCAGAAAAACGCCAAATTAGAATGCGAGATAAGTAAGTCTTTCGG
>NZ_LWFI01001183.1:0-1181 GCF_001635735.1 Oleiphilus sp. HI0067 | reverse complement strand
ATGAAGGTGTATTTAAAGGTTTACCTAACCCAGTGACAGCAACGCGATACCATTCTTTAGTGATTGATAAAGATGCGCTTCCTGATTGCCTAGAAATTACTNCGTGGACCGAACATGAGGATGGTTCAATGGAAGAGATAATGGGTGTGCGCCATAAAACCCTAGATGTTGAAGGGGTGCAATTTCACCCAGAATCAATTTTGACTGAATGCGGTCACGAGTTGCTTGATAATTTTTTGAAGCGCGAGTCATAAGCAAACACCAACAATAAGAGAGACTAGTCATGGATATTAAAGATGCAATTGCTCAGATTGTTGAGGGGCAAAGCCTATCAACAGAAGATATGAAAGTCGTGATGCAGACGGTAATGACGGGCGAAGCGACCGATGCGCAGATTGGTGCTCTATTGATTGCGTTGCGTATGAAGGGCGAGTCGATTGACGAAATTACCGGTGCAGCGCAAGTGATGCGTGATTTGTCTGCCTCTGTAAATGTTGATGCTCAGCACTTAGTTGATACCTGTGGAACTGGTGGTGATGGCTCTAATTTGTTTAACGTATCGACTGCATCTGCCTTTGTAGTTGCAGCCGCAGGGGGCAGCGTTGCAAAGCATGGTAATCGTAGTGTTTCTAGTAGTACCGGAAGTGCTGATCTTCTTGAAGCTGCAGGTGTTAATTTGGGCTTAAGCCCTGAGCAAGTTGCGCGCGCAGTGCAAGAGATTGGTGTTGGATTTATGTTTGCGCCAGCCCACCATAGCGCGATGCGTCATGCAATTGGCCCACGCAAAGAATTAGCAATGCGTACGATTTTCAATATGTTAGGGCCAATGACAAATCCTGCTGGTGTAAAGCGCCAGATTATCGGTGTGTTTTCGAAAGCACTTTGCCGTCCAATGGCGGAAGTATTAAATCGCCTTGGCAGTGAGCATGTGATGGTGGTGCATTCTGACGACGGCCTTGATGAAATTTCTATTGCGGCTAATACCCATGTTGCAGAATTGCGAGATGGCGAAGTTATTGAATATGAAATTCGACCTGTTGCCTTAGGTATTCAAGAAGCAGCATTAACTGATTTAAGTGTGGATAGTGCGGAGCAAAGTCTTGCTCTCATTAAGTCAGCATTAGGCAAAGATGATGGCGATATCGCGCAGAAGGCGCGTAACATCATTACGATCAATGCGG
>NZ_LWFI01001182.1:0-889 GCF_001635735.1 Oleiphilus sp. HI0067 | reverse complement strand
TGATAAGCTACAGCGCGACAGTCAAATTAAGCTCGTTATTTCAGATGTGAACATGCCAAACATGGACGGTTTAACCATGGCTGAAAAGGTACGTAGCGACCTTAACAACCAAGGCGTAAATATTATTATGCTCACAACAGAAAGCGACCCACGCATGAAGGCTCGCGGCAAAGCGGCTGGCGTAAAAGGCTGGATTGTTAAGCCATTCAAAGGCGACAATGTTGTTGGTAGCATCAAAAAGTTAGTTGGCGCAGCATAACGAGCCAAACACCCAGACATAAAAAAACGGCGCTTTTAGCGCCGTTTTTTTATGTTCCAAATAAAGGGAAAAGTACTTAATCCCGTAACAATAAAGCTCTACTTCCCTGCTCTATATAGAGCACTATGGCAATGGATAAAACTCAAAGTAAATAAGCGGACCAAATGCCACAAGAATCAAGGTTGTCCCCATAACGAGTAATGGCAAGATAATACGCTCATGACGATAGTAGAAAGTGTCACCTTCTTGTAATGCCAATGTCACCTCTTTATCACCAACAACCTGTCTCGTTAACAAGTGATTCAATGACACTGGCGGACTCAAATAACCCAACTCAAACGCCATCAATGCGGTCATCCAGAAGTGAATAGGATGAATCCCTTGAGCATAAGCTACCGGCGCGATGGTACCCGTCACCAAAATCAACGCACCGAACGGATCCATAACCATTCCGATCAGCACTAAGAACAAGACCATAAAGATCATTGCAGCATATTGCGATTCAAATACTTCTGGAATTTCTAGTACGCCGCCCCCACGCTCGATGATGCCGCCAACTGTAAATGAACACGCCATCAGCATTAGCAAAGCACCAATCTGAATAGCAGAATTATCTACAGCCTTATGAAA
>NZ_LWFI01001181.1:0-1131 GCF_001635735.1 Oleiphilus sp. HI0067 | reverse complement strand
AATAATCTGAAATTATCTGGTCCCCTATGAAATCAACTAAACTATTTTCGAACTTGTTGCTTTATATTTTTGTAGCAAGCTTTACATTGATGGGTTGCAGTAGTGGCGGCAATAGCCCGAATGGCAAACGTGTTGTTAGCCTTGAAATTTCTGGAGACAATGAAATAGCCGCTAACTTTAGCACTCAACTTAAAGTCACTGCAATTTACAACGACAAAACTTCAAAAGACGTCACCTCAATAGCAACATGGAGTCAGTCTGGCGAGACGGGGATCATTCAAGTATTGCCCGAAGGCATTGTTGAGGGCCTGGCAACAGGATCTGCAACGGTTACCGTCCGTTATGACGATTCACAAAGCGTGACTAGTGCTAACTTCACAATGAACGTGAACGATTCTAGTGTGACCGGGCTCTTTATTACGCCGATTGTTGACATATTAGGCAGCCCTTACAGGATCCCTAATGGTACGTTTATCAGTGTCGCGGGCCTGGCGAATTTTTCAGACGGTAGACAATTGGTCGATATTACTCGAGACCTCTCTTGGACGGTCGATCAGAGCAATATTGTCACGGTCGAGCCTAAGGATTTTGAGGTTAAACTGACGGGCCAATCTTTGGGGGTTACTACTTTAACTGTGGATGTCAGTGATCCCAGTCAATCAGCACAAACGAATGTGGCCGTGCAACAAATTTTGACGGTTACCAATGCCGTGCTCACCGAGTTATTGATTTCACCAAGCTCTCTTAGCTTACCCAAAGCGATCAATCAACAGCTATCGGTTGCAGGTGTCTACTCGGATAATTCGATCTTAATTGATATCCCTGAAGTAAGCTGGTCGGTTGAAGATGATCGCATTGCTCGCATCTCAGAAGACGGCTTGTTAAGCACATACCTAGATGGCCAAACCAAAGTATTAGTGAGCTTGGATTTGATTCAAGCTGAGGCTGAATTGGTAGTCAATGATGCCACAGTAGAGTCCCTTGTCGTCTCACCAGCTGAGGCTTCTATCGTTGAGGGCAGCAAAATAGATTATAACGCCACGGTAACTTTCTCAGACGGAACCGAAGCCGATTACACTGAAAAGGTCGATTGGTATAGCTCCAATAGCAGCGTAGCCGAGGTATATAATG
>NZ_LWFI01001180.1:0-767 GCF_001635735.1 Oleiphilus sp. HI0067 | reverse complement strand
CAGCATGCAGTGTACTACACGAATGTTTTTCGGCTAGAACTTTCATCGTTACCGTTACGTTAATGATGTCGTTTTTTTACTCAACCGTTTTTCTCAGAGGACTTTTCACAATAAGCGATTTACCACCCCTCCACGACCAGCTTGCCCATCAACTCGCCATTCTCTATCACTTGATGCGCAGCGAGCAGGTTCTTAGCATTAATAGGGCGATAGGTATCAGCTAACACACTCTTCAAAATACCTTCATCTAAAAGGCGTGAGACTTCCGAAAGAATATGACGTTGTTCGATCATGTCAGGTGTTTTGAACATTGCTCGCGTAAACATGAATTCCCACACCAAACTCGCCGATTTAGGCTTCAACTTATTCAAAGCCAGTGGCTTCACATTATCTACAATGCAGCAAATTTTGCCTTGCGGCTTAATGATGTCACACATTGCATCGAAATGTTGATCAGTATGACTACAACACAGTATGTAATCAGCACCTTTGTAGCCAAGTGTCGAGATTTGCTGCTGAATATCGTCATGGTGATTTACAACATGCGCTGCACCTTGACTCACGCACCACTCAATTGCGCCACGTTTACTCGCTGTTACCACTACTTTCAAACCTGCTAAACGCGCGGCCATTTGTGTAGCAATTGCGCCCACTGAGCCAGAGCCGCCGATAATCAATAATGTTTTTTCGCTATTGTCTTTTGCAAGGCTAATTCCCAAGCGCTCAAATAAAGCTTCCCATGCAGTTAGGGAAATAAGCGGCATAGC
>NZ_LWFI01001179.1:0-1241 GCF_001635735.1 Oleiphilus sp. HI0067 | reverse complement strand
GATATGTTTGGGCTTTCCGTATTGCTCGACTAAAGCT
Organism: Oleiphilus sp. HI0067; assembly: GCF_001635735.1. NCBI lineage: Bacteria > Pseudomonadati > Pseudomonadota > Gammaproteobacteria > Oceanospirillales > Oleiphilaceae > Oleiphilus > Oleiphilus sp. HI0067. The sequence goes on along the minus strand of NZ_LWFI01001179.1, from coordinate 1,204 downwards.
TGACTGGCGGCGAAGGCTGGTTCTATATCAAAAAGCTTGATGCCAATCATGCCTGAGTCTTCGAGCGTCCCTAGACGAAAAGCAAAGTCGTAGTCGTCCTCAGTCAGGTTCTTTTTTTCAATAGAGGCATTTGAGTCAAAGCTCACTTTGGGATAGCGAGCAGTGAATTCACTTAGAACAGGAATAATAGGGGAAGAGGACAAGGCATTCGGGAATGTAATACGGATCTTGCCGACAGCCTCACCAGAAAATTCGCGCAGTTCGGTTTCAGCCTCATCCATCTTTTGCACAATCTCTTTGCATCTTTCCGAGTAAAGCTTTCCCGCTTCAGTGAGGTTTAAACATCGAGTTGTGCGGTCAAATAACTGGATACCGAGTTGTTCTTCTAACTGGGCAATGAGTTTGCTGATGGCTGAAGGAGATCGATGCAGTTGTTTAGCGGCTTTAGTAAAGCTGCCGTGCGTGACGACCGCATCGAATGCTTCGTAATTGTTCATTCCTCGTCCCTTTGTATATTGCAGAATTTTATTCACAAGTGTTGTGTCAAAAATTCGCTGTATTCATCAATGAATCATTCTCATACTAAATTCCTGATAGGAATTTAGTGATAACAAAAAATTGATAATGTGCTAGGTCACACAAAGGTCGAGTAGACATGGAATTAAACTCTCAACACATAAAAAGTGATAACAAAGAAACCTCGAATGCTGAGAGAAAAGAACATGCACTGAGACATTGGATTGCAAACAAAGAAACTGTTTGCCCTTATGCTCCGGGTGAAGCAAGTTACTATCAGCTCCCCAGTTCGTTGACCTTTGATAGGCAAGGCGCTGCATACCTCGCTGGAATTTTACGCGAGTTTTATTCTAAAACAGTTGAGGGAAAACCAATTGAACGTTTGATCTTAATACCTGCTCATGATTGGTCTAATCACGATGATGCAAGAGATTATGCAACTAAGGCATTTTGGTGCTTATCGATGGCTTATCACTTGCAAGCGAACGGAGGCAAAAGACAAGCAGCATCGATGTTCTTAAAACTCAAAAACTATATTTCATCGAATCAAGAGGAGGGTATTGCTAACCCTGTGATTGGTAAACTTCAAAACGACCGAACAAAAGCGCCGCATTCAAAATCGTTGTTTTGTACAGCATTTAACCCACTGTGCTACAGCAAGTCTTTTTATCGATATGCTCCACATAGC
>NZ_LWFI01001178.1:0-1086 GCF_001635735.1 Oleiphilus sp. HI0067 | reverse complement strand
GAAGCGATTTAAATTTTGTAGGCAATTTTCGTTGGCCTGTTTTTTCATTTCAGGCTGAGGCATCTAATACGGATCGTTTGCTAGCCGGTACATTACAGCAATTCTCCGATAAGATGATTAACGACGCGACGATTAATACAGTCGTTCTCGGTGTGAGTTTGAGTGAGGGGTGCGTTAGATCGATCGCTAAATGCACTGCAGGCTCAATGATCTTAAGTTCTTCAGTGTCTTTAAGTGACTGTATCCGTAATCCTTTACTAAAAGCTCAGTTATGGGCTGATATCATATAGTAAACTTTGCATGTATCACGGGCCTTCGCATAATGACATCAGCCTAAGGGATATGGTCGAGGCTGATTTAGAAAAGGTTATGCAAATCGAGACCGCGAGTTACGACATTCCTTGGACGCGCAAAAATTTCGAAGACTGTTTGAATGACAAGAACGATTGCGTACTTTTGATCTCGGGTCAGCACACCATCGGTCACGCCATTGTTTCATATGTCTTAGATGAGGCGCATTTACTTAATATTTGTGTAGATCCGCGCTACGCTGGAAAAGGCTTTGGCCGTCTTTTTTTACAATCCTTAATTCGTGTTGCGCGGGAGAAAAAGTGCGTTATGTTTTTCTTAGAAGTTCGCGCATCTAATCATAGGGCTATGGGGTTGTATCAATCTGAAGGCTTTAATGAAGTTGGTTTAAGAAAAGGGTATTATCCCGCCCCGAATGGGCGTGAAGACGCTGTACTGATGACCTTGGATATGCGTTTGGATGCATATGCATAGTAAATTTTCTTTAGGAATATTATGAGCCTTCCAGAAATAGATAAGCGACGAACGTTCGCGATTATTTCCCACCCTGATGCTGGTAAAACAACGATTACCGAAAAAGTGTTGCTATTTGGGGAGGCTATTCAAAAGGCGGGCACAGTTAAAGGTAAAAAAAGTGGTCAGCATGCTAAGTCAGATTGGATGGAAATGGAAAAGGAACGTGGTATTTCTGTCACGACTTCTGTTATGCAGTTCCCGTTTAATGACTGCTTAGTAAATCTGCTAGATACGCCTGGACACGAGGATTTCTCAGAAGAC
>NZ_LWFI01001177.1:0-1156 GCF_001635735.1 Oleiphilus sp. HI0067 | reverse complement strand
CTAAAATATCAAGCTAAGCTCTAAAGCCAGTTTATCGACGTAACGACCGATGCCTAATTGTGTACGGATTGAAAGTTTGAAGTGATCAGTTGCAGATGACTGACTTATTAAATTTGCTACGCGCCCGCAGAAACTTNTCGCCAATACGCGGCTAATGTAGGAATAAAATCGTTATAATGAGAGAAATCAAAGTGCGCGAGATGCGCCCATTCCGGTTGAGAAGAATACCCTGAGGCATACCAAGCGGCATGCATACCTGCATTGTGCGCGGCTTCGAGATCGTAACGAAAATCGCCAACGTAGATACAATGCTTGGGGTCAACTTGCCATTCGTCGGCGAGCATCAATAAAGCGTCAGGTGAAGGCTTAGGAGGGGCGTGCTCACGTGCAAGTACTCTTCCCACTCGCAACTGACTACGATCAAGTTTCAGTTGACTTGCAGGAATCGAATTGCGTGTGACAACGCCTGTTTTGATGGATGAATTACTGAGTTTGAGCAGCGTCTCAGGCACTCCAGCAATTACTTCAGAGCTATGCGCGTCGCGCATCTCATGGTCATGAATCGTTGCCTTGACTGAAGATTGCTCATGCTCGGGCAAGTCTTCGACATATCGCAGAATATCCTGCCCCGGCACACATCCCGTCTCTTTGCATAAGAGAACAAAATCGAGACTAGACGTTACCAAGGTGCCATCTAAATCAAAGATGACTGCCTTAGGTAATTCTTTGACGTTGACACTGTCTGACATAAAACACACTCACACCAAGCATTGAACATTGAACTTTTACTAGTATGAGTGAGCTTACGATGAGATAACAGTTTTGGCCTTGTCGTGAAGCTTGCATAATGGTTGCCTGACATACCAAAACATCCAGAGCCTAATCAAAAAATGATCAGGCTAGGCTTATTTTGTCGCCATGTAAGCACGCCAGCCGCCAAGCTGCGTAATTTCTTCGGCGCCTTCTAAACCGTAAGGTTCGCAAATGAATCCGCTAACAAACGAACCATCTGCCAGTTTGACCTTACCAATGCCTAAGGGCGCAGGTATTCCTGCAACAAAACTCCCAAACTGTTCAGAGGGCACAGTCCAAATCTCGACATCAATGGCAGCCCCTTTTTCTTCATCTAACACTAGGCCAGGTCTAAATGGAGGCC
>NZ_LWFI01001176.1:0-1160 GCF_001635735.1 Oleiphilus sp. HI0067 | reverse complement strand
TGCTTTTCAAAAGCACGCATTGACTCTGAGCCAGCGGTCCCTTCTTTTTCTTTGTACTTAGCAACAACCGCTTCAAGAATCTTCTCTCGCAATGGTTCTTCGTGCAGATTGTCATCAGCCTTCAACCATTCTTGCACGGGTAACTCGATTGCAAATTCCGCTTTCAAGGCTTGTTCAAGACCAGGAATATTCCACATGTCTTCGATACTTTGCGGTGGAATAAAATCACTCACAACCTCGTTCACGATCTCTTCACGAACCGCGCCGACGATATCACTAATATCATCGCGGGCCATTACCTCGTTACGCTGCTCATAGACAACTGTACGCTGATCGTTAGCAACATCATCATATTCAAGAAGCGCTTTACGAATATCAAAGTTACGCCCTTCGACTTTACGTTGCGCCTTCTCAATCGCGTTACTAACCATCTTATGTTCAATCGCTTCGCCCTTATCCATACCTAATGCTTGCATGATGTTTCGAACACGATCTGAAGCAAACAAACGCATTAAGTTATCTTCTAAAGACAAGAAGAAACGCGTACTACCTGGATCACCCTGACGACCAGCACGACCACGTAACTGATTATCGATACGGCGAGATTCGTGTCGCTCAGTACCAAGTATGTGTAAACCACCAGCCTCTTTCACGGCTTCGTTACGTGCTTTCCACTCTACTTTAATCTTTTCAATTTTTGCGTCATCAGGGTTTTTGAGCGCTTTGACTTCAGCTTCCCAGTTACCACCAAGAACGATATCGGTACCACGGCCCGCCATGTTGGTCGCTATCGTGACCGTACCTGGAAGACCTGCTTGCGCAACGATCTGAGCTTCTTGAGCGTGATGCTTTGCGTTCAGAACGCTATGTTTAATACCTGCTTTTTTCAGCAAACCTGACAAATATTCAGACGACTCAATACTCGCTGTGCCAACAAGTACTGGGCGTTGGGCTGCAACAACTGCTTTAACTTCATCAATAATTGCTTGGAATTTTTCTTCCTGCGTTAAATAAACAAGATCGTTATGATCAATACGAGCAATAGTTTTATTCGTTGGAATAACAACCACGTCTAGCCCGTATATTTGATTAAATTCGTACGCTTCGGTATCCGCCGTACCAGTCATACCAGCAAGCTTGTCGTAAATACGGAAGAAGTT
>NZ_LWFI01001175.1:0-1001 GCF_001635735.1 Oleiphilus sp. HI0067 | reverse complement strand
TCAAATTTCATAGCTTTATCAATGCAGCGTATAGCGGCTATTGCATCAATATATTTCATTTATGTAGGGGTTCGATTTAATATCCGCTCCGAAATCTAAAAACGGCCTTGCTTTGTCTGAGCAAGGTGTCATCCGTAAAAAGAGGGATTAGCCAATGTCAGGTTATCAAGCAGAAGTTCAAGCAGCAGAAGTTGCTAACTCTTTCCCAGGTGTAAGTGCTGAATCAGCAGCTCGTATGCGCCTTCAAAACAAATTCAAAACTGGTCTGGACGTAGCTAAGTACACAGCTGGCATCATGCGTCGTGACATGGCTGAGTTTGATAAAGACAAAACTAAGTACACTCAGTCTCTAGGCTGCTGGCACGGTTTCGTTGGTCAACAAAAGCTTATCTCTATCAAGAAACACTTCGGTTCAACTGAGCGTCGCTACTTATACCTTTCAGGTTGGATGGTTGCAGCACTTCGTTCAGACTTCGGTCCACTTCCTGACCAATCTATGCACGAGAAAACTGCAGTAGCTGGTCTTGTAGAAGAGCTTTACACCTTCCTACGTCAAGCTGATGCGCGTGAGCTTGGTGGTCTTTTCCGTGCACTTGATAAAGCACGTGAAGCTGGTGATGCTGCTGAAGAAGCAAAAATCATCGAAGCGATCGACAATCACGAAACGCACGTTGTGCCAATCGTAGCTGACATCGATGCTGGTTTCGGTAACGCAGAAGCGACTTACCTAATGGCTAAGCAAATGATCGAAGCTGGGGCTTGCTGCCTACAGATCGAAAACCAAGTTGCTGACGAGAAGCAATGTGGTCACCAAGACGGTAAAGTAACTGTTCCACACGCTGACTTCCACGGGAAGATCCGTGCACTACGTTACGCGTTCCTAGAGCTAGGTGTTGACGACGGTCTAATTGTTGCGCGTACTGACTCTGAAGGTGCTGGCCTAACTAAAGAAATCGCTGTTGTTAATGAGCCAGGCGACGAAGGCGACATCTACAACTCTT
>NZ_LWFI01001174.1:0-1126 GCF_001635735.1 Oleiphilus sp. HI0067 | reverse complement strand
GCCTATTTTGTGATTTTTGCTCTGTTCGTTGGCCAAAAGTAATTACCTGAAGGCTAATATCTTGCTGAACCTTAGTCGCTGTTTCTGAATAGTCTAGAAATATTATGTTTCAGCGGTGCTGAGGTTTGTTATGCCTTTGTTACGGCAGTTTGCGTACCGATAACTTGCATATGGTGGGCTTTGTCTGTAAGATGCGCGGCTCGAAAAACTGCGGGTTATATTAAGCTGCTAGCATTTACAGGCGACTTGATAAATTCGTTTAATTTGTAACTCCTTGCTTTAAAAAGAATTATTCGATTTAAGGCTATATATCCAAAGGGAGCATTTATGCGTCACTATGAGATCGTATTTCTGGTACACCCTGATCAGAGCGAACAGGTACCAGGTATGGTTGAGCGATACAGCAACCTAATCACTAATGGCGGTGGTCAAGTTCACCGTTTAGAAGATTGGGGTCGTCGTCACTTGGCATACCCGATCAACAAAATCCACAAAGCACACTACATCTTGATGAACATCGAGTGTGGCAGTGAAGTGCTTGATGAGCTTTCTCATAACTTCCGATTCAACGATGCAATCATTCGTGAGTTGGTAATCCGCCGTAAAGAAGCGATTACTGAAGAATCTGCGATCAAAGCATCTCAAAACCGCGACGATCGTCGTCCACAGCGTCAAGAAGCGCCAAAAGCTGAAGCTCCTGCAGCAGCTGAAAGCCAAGACGCAGCGGCAGACGATAGCGCTGAAGCATCAGAAGAGTAATTCGGAATTAGGAGAAGACTATGTCTCGTTTTTTACGTCGTCGTAAGTTCTGCCGTTTCACCGCAGAAGGCGTTAAAGAGATCGATTATAAAGATCTTGATACTTTGAAAGGCTACATCACTGAAACTGGAAAAATCGTTCCTAGCCGTATTACCGGTACTAAAGCGAAATACCAGCGTCAGTTGGCTACAGCAATCAAGCGTGCGCGCTACGTTGCATTGTTGCCTTACACAGATAACCACCACGAGTAATGGTGGCGTTGCCCTTTTGGGTAACTACAAATTTACTTGAATACTTGAGGAAGCGCTTAAATGCGTGAATTAGCCCGGTTTGCCATGAAGGGGCCGTTAAATGCGTCAGGCATTGC
>NZ_LWFI01001173.1:0-1305 GCF_001635735.1 Oleiphilus sp. HI0067 | reverse complement strand
TTTTGAATTTAGATTGCCGGTAGAGCTTGTGACTTGTGCCGTGTAGTTGCCTTGATCAGTTTGTGTTGCGCTTTCTATTGCAAGCGTTGCGTTCGTTGCTCCTTCAATCGCATTGCCATCCTTAAACCACTGGTAGCGCATGAAACCTCCACCCTCAGCCGAGATCTCAAAACGAACGTTATGTCCTGCTAATACATCTTGGTCAGATGGATGTTGTGAGATTCTGAGAGTATTGAGAGCTTCTGTTACTGTGATTTTTGCAAAGGACGAGTAGAGCACCTCACCCTTATATTCAATGATGGCACGATAATCACCAGCATCACTTTGACTTGCGTTTGAAATGACTAGTGTCGAGCTATTTTTATTCGCTAAAACGCTGGCACCTTTCTGCCAAGACACATTCGCATCAGAGCCTGCATTTGTATTGATATTGAGTTCAATAGATTGGCCACTGACAATCGACTGTGATCGTGGTTGCTTAGTAATCTTAAGTGAAAGTTCTTTTGGTTCCACACTGAGAGAAGCGGAAGATGAAATGATCTGATTTTGCGCGTTGCGAATGATTACATCATAGACGCCTGCGTCGTTTAATGAGGCATGTGTCTTTCCGTAAATTGCATCATTGGCACCAGGGATAATTTCTCCGTTGAAACGCCATTGATATTGGAGTACTTGATTTGAGTATGCCTGAGCTCTTAAGAAAAACGGGGAATACTGATTAACATTGGCGTCAGTAGGTGATGAAAGCAAGAATATGTCAGCTTTATTCTGAGAGCTTGGGCTTGCTATAAGCTCAGGATGTTGATCAGTAACAGGAAGGTGGTGATTAACACTTAGAGCCAAAACTTGAGCTTGCTCGAGAATGCTGCTGATTGGAAAGTTATCAATAGTAATGCTGGCGTCATACCAAGATTGTGTTTGAGAAAGATTATAAAAACTCGCACCGATGATTGCTTGAATAACGTCATCAGAATCGTTTTGAGCAAGGGCGGAATCATCTGAAATGTCGATCAGCTCGCTGATCAGAGGCGAGTTACTGAGTTGAAATGTTTCCATAACCCAGCGTTCTGCAAATTCTATATTGCCACGGGTTAAGCCTCCTGGGAGATTAAGCGCAGTCGCTACGATTAGATGACTTAGTGCAGAGACTTTCGCATGCTTTTCACCGAAGCTATCTGTTGCAATCAGCCCTAACAATTGAAAGCTGTCGTCCACGTAGCTTTGTTCTCCAAATGCACTTAAGACACCTGAGTGTTCCGCAATACAGCCCTCAAGCAACTCACAGGTCATGGTAGTGACAACTGG
>NZ_LWFI01001172.1:0-643 GCF_001635735.1 Oleiphilus sp. HI0067 | reverse complement strand
CTGCCGTCCCTCAACAAGCCAAAAATCCTTATTTAACTATTCGCGATATGCGAATTCATAACGAACGTGGTGCCGACACGTTAGGCTACTTTGGTTATGCAAGTGTTGAGAAAAAGATTGGCGCTGTGATGGATATTATTCCTGAATACGATAAATTGACTCAGTATGCTAGCAGTGGAAGTCTGACGAATATTCAGGATATTGGTGTCGACGGCGTATCCATTTACGACATTAACGTTCGCTGGGACTGGGATATTCCTCACATACAGTTTGGGAGAACTGAGCAAAGTATTGGAGAAGTGTACTTTACTGACTTTGTAATCGAAGGTACAAACCTTACAATTTCTGCGCATTAGAAAAAGGGATCAATTATTGACCCCTTTTCAAGTATCTCTCTACCGTATCGACTATTGCTTGAGTTTGAGGGTCGATCTCTAAGTTTACTATGTCCCCTTCGGACATCGTTCCAAAGGTCGTCATATTAAGCGTTTCAGGTATCAAATAGACGCTAAACTGATCCGTTACTCCTGATCCAATAGTTAAACTACATCCATTAAGGCCAACGAAACCTTTTGGCAAAACGTATTTTTGTAGCTTATCTGAGATGCTAAATACTAGCTCGCAATTGGTTTCCGTTTCTATG
>NZ_LWFI01001171.1:0-790 GCF_001635735.1 Oleiphilus sp. HI0067 | reverse complement strand
AGATATTTTGCGTCTTACGCATTTTGATGACCGTACCGCTTATTCGCTTAAGCAAGAAGAAACCATTGGAATGATGCGTTTTGACCGCCCCAGAGTGTATGGCATGAATTAATTTATCCTGCCCTCTTTAAAGAACACGCGAAAGCGTGTTTTTTCGTTTTATATCTAACGAATTTTTTGATCTGACTTAACGGATAACCTAACTTGCAGATAATTTTGTGATGAGCTTCGCATTAATAATGTAAACATGGCCATTATTGATAGGTTTGCATAAAAAGCGAACAGATGGTTGGACTTTGTTCGTGAACTGACTCCAACTGTGAATTTTTGTTAAGTAGGATTTTCGCTCCACTTTAAATCTAAAAATAAGGAAGGTTGGAGAGAACAATGACTTATCTTAAATCAGTAATAAACAAGCTTGCTAAAGCAGCAACTGTCGCTGCCGTAGCTTTCACTGTAGTAGGTTGTGTTGGTAATCCCTATGATGAGGATGTATCAGACCGTGGTGGACGTAACGACGTAATCAGTGTGGGTGACTCGATCTTTGACTTAAATGGTGTGATTCAAGAGACTCTTGAAGCAAACATGGGTCAAGAGTTCCGTGATTACACGCAATCAGGTGCTGAAATCACTGGCGGCCTGATCGCAACTTCAGTAACAAATCAATATCGTGATGCACGTGCAACAAATCCGAACATCAACGTTGTGTTGGCTGATGGTGGCGGTAACGACATCTTGATTCCTGCAACACTTCTTGACCCATACGGATGTCGTACTCAGTGGTACCGCT
>NZ_LWFI01001170.1:0-1189 GCF_001635735.1 Oleiphilus sp. HI0067 | reverse complement strand
AGCTTTTCAACATGGTTCAGCCAGACCAAGCCATATTTGGAGAAAAAGACTTTCAACAATTAATGGTGATTCGAAAGCTTACTAATGATCTATGTTTTCCTATTGAAATAGTCGGCGTACCGACTTGTAGAGAGCCAAGTGGCCTTGCATTGAGCTCTCGCAATGGTTATCTAAATGAAGAGGAACACCTGCGAGCAAGTAAGCTTTTTGCGGTTCTTCAACAAACTAAAAAAGCATTAGAGTCGAACGAAGATATCGTCGTTGCACGTCAGCAAGCGATTAGTTCTTTGACAGAGAATGGCTTTAAACTCGATTATCTTAATATTGCATCCGTTGATACACTTCTGCCGGCTAAGGATGCGGATAAGGAAATTGTAATCCTTGCTGCAGTCTTTTTAGGAGCAACGCGGTTAATAGACAATATTCGAGTTTCGTTAACTGACTAAATAACAAAAACGCACAAGGACTGGCATGAGACTCGATCAAAACCATAGCTATCTACCTCTAAAGAAGCTCGCTATCAAAGCGAAGTATGAGCGTATGCTTGATTACTTTGAGGAAGACCCAAATCGCCTTGATCGCTTCGGCATTCAAGCTCCATATGTGTATGCAGATTTATCCAAGAATTTAGTCTCGAACACCGTACACAAGGCGCTAATTAAACTAGCCGATAACGCAAATCTCAAAGATCAGACTCGCGCATTATTTTCAGGACAAGAGCTCAATGCAACTGAGCATCGTGCTGTATTGCATACTGCTCTTCGCGCCTTAAATCATAAAGAACTTCGAGCTTCAGCGCCTGAAATTCATCAGGAAGTCAATGCAGCGTTAGAACAAATAAAGAGTCTGGTTGATTCTCTTCATAAACGCGAATGGCTAGGATCAACTGGCAAAGCAATTACGCAGCTTGTCAGCATCGGAATTGGCGGGTCTTACTTGGGGCCGAAAATGGTCATTGAGGGACTACAGCACTTTCATATTGATGGCCTCGAGACACATTTTGTATCGAATATAGATGGTAGCGATGCAGTTAACGTGCTCGAGCAACTCGACCCTGAACGCTGTTTATTCCTGATCCAATCCAAGTCTTTTACTACCCTCGAAACACTTGAGAATGCGCACGTTTGCCTAGACTGGTTGAAAGATAAGCTTGGTCCGAGTGCTGATATTTCACGCCACCTTATTGCTG
>NZ_LWFI01001169.1:0-942 GCF_001635735.1 Oleiphilus sp. HI0067 | reverse complement strand
GTCGATCAATTCATCAATGGTTACACCAAACTTCATCGTATATTTTCCGCCTAGAAAGGCATCTTAAATCCTGGTGGCATTCCCATTCCTGAAGCTAAACCAGACATTGCTTGCTGATTCTTCTCTTCAATTTTACGCACAGCATCATTAACCGCAGCAGCCAACAAGTCTTCTAAAAACTCTTTGTCTTCGGTCATCACACCCGGGTCTAGTTCCACATTCTTAACATCATGGCGACCATTCATTGTAACTTTGACCATACCAGCGCCTGACTCGCCAACCACTTCTGCGTTAGCCATGTCTTCTTGCTGCTTCTGAAGCTGCTCCTGCATTTTTTGAGCTTGCTTCATTATGTCATTCATATTTTTTCCACCGAACATACTCTTCTCCTATTCAATGGTGCCGAGCGCTACGACGCTATCTTCGATAAGACGGCCATCAAACTCAGCGATTAACTGTTTTACGTTTTCATCGGCGTGCAATTTTTGCTTCGCCTCTATAAGTTGCTCTTCACGCATTCGTTCACGCCACATTGCTGGCGTTTCTTGTCCTGCATCGACACCATCCTTGAACTCAATCGCACCATTCCAAGCAAGCGCATCCTTCAATGCTTGCACGATTTTCTTCTTATGCGTGTCGTTTAAAATTCTAAAATGCCCAGTTTCGACAGCTAATTCCATAACCTCACCATGAATACGCTTCACCATATTCATAAGTAGGTTTTGAGTCATGCCTGTCAAACCAAGTCTAATGGCCTGACGCGGCCAGCTCATGCTATCTAAGTCTTGAGAGTCATCGAACTTAGGTGTTTTTTTTTGACTCTCGTTCGCTTGCGTATCAACAGTTGAGTTGATCTCAGATGGCATAGGCGCAGCTTCAATCATTGCTTCGACAGGCTCTTCAACCAAGCTTTGCTGATTGTCTATTGCAGGTGCAGGATGT
>NZ_LWFI01001168.1:0-1404 GCF_001635735.1 Oleiphilus sp. HI0067 | reverse complement strand
TTCGCGTTAAGGGTATTGATCTACCGGAAGACTTATCTAAAGACGTATATCGCCGTATGTCGACAGAGCGTGAGCGTGAAGCACGTGAAACGCGGTCTCAGGGTCGCGAGTTGGCAGAAGGTATTCGCGCTGATGCGGATCGTGAGAAGGTTGTTATTGAGTCTGACGCTTACCGAGAGTCAGAAATCACACGTGGTGAGGGGGATGCAATTGCGGCATCCACTTACGCTGAAGCGTTCAATAAGAACCCAGAGTTCTATGCGTTTACGCGTAGCTTGCAAGCATATAAGGATACCTTTGCTAATAAAGAAGATGTCCTTTTATTAAAGCCTGATAGTGAGTTCTTCAAATACCTAAATCAGGCTAAATAGGCAAGTTCCTTACTCGTAAATCAATGAAAGAAGCACCTTAGGGTGCTTTTTTCATTTTTTGGCCTTTTTAATACCAACAACACCTTTTGTTGTTTTCAATTAAGCGTTAAAATCGCGCCCCTTTGCCTTTAACGAAATTAGACTTAGCTTAGATGGACTGGAATGATCTGTTCACAGCACTTTGTTTAGTGCTTGTAATTGAGGGCATTATGCCATTCTTGAATCCAAAAGCTTGGAAGCAAACCTTAGCATCGATTCTCAAAGCGAACGATAGAACCATGAGGAGCATTGCGTTAGTTTGCATGCTCGCAGGTCTACTGGGCGTGGTTTTGTTAAGGCAGTAATTTAATGTGTGTATCGACACGAGAAATACTATGAGTTTGACCGAACGTTGGATGTTGCCTGAGGGCGTTGACGAGCTGTTACCACCGGATGCATGGGCTCTTGAGAAAATGCGCCGTGAAATGCTAGATACATACTCAAGCTATGGATATGAATTAGTGTCTCCACCGCTTGTAGAGTTTCTTGAAAGTTTACTTACCGGTACTGGCAGTAAATTGGATTTGCAAACATTCAAAGTTACCGATCAACTGTCAGGGAGAACGCTCGGCATTCGCTCAGACATTACTACGCAAGCCGCTCGTATCGATGCGCACGTATTGAAAAACCATGACATTTCTCGTTTATGTTATGTCGATAGCGTGTTGCATACGCGTCCAGAACATACGATGACCAATCGAAGCCCAATGCAAATTGGATGCGAGCTTTTTGGGTCTGACAATGAAGCAGCAGACTTAGAAGTGATGTCTTTGATGCTAGAGACATTGACTATTGCAGAAGTCTCAAAGGTTCATGTGGACTTGGCGCACGTTGGTATATATCGTGGCTTGATGACTTCAGCTGAGCTCCCGAGAGAACTAGAAGATCGAATTTTCAGCGCATTGAATCGCAAGTCAATTCCCGAGCTTGATACGCTAGCCGCTGAACATAAGTTGCCGGTTATCGATATTATTCGCGAAATCGCTCTGCTTAG
>NZ_LWFI01001167.1:0-1107 GCF_001635735.1 Oleiphilus sp. HI0067 | reverse complement strand
CTTGATCTGATTCAGGAAGGCAACATTGGTTTGATGAAAGCCGTAGATAAGTTTGAGTATCGTCGCGGTTATAAGTTTTCTACTTACGCAACTTGGTGGATTCGTCAGGCGATTACGCGTTCTATTGCAGACCAAGCGCGTACAATCCGTATTCCAGTGCACATGATCGAAACGATCAACAAGTTGAATCGTATTTCTCGTCAGATGTTGCAAGAAATGGGCCGTGAACCAACGCCTGAAGAGCTTGGTGAACGCATGGATATGCCGGAAGAGAAGGTACGTAAAGTACTCAAGATCGCTAAAGAGCCAATCTCTATGGAAACACCAATCGGTGACGATGAAGATTCGCATCTTGGTGATTTTATCGAAGATACTATGGCTGAATCTCCAGTGGATACAGCAACAGGTGAAGGTCTTAAAGAAGCAACACGTAGTGTTCTTTCTGGTTTGACTGCACGTGAAGCGAAAGTACTTCGTATGCGTTTTGGTATTGAAATGAATACGGACCACACTTTGGAAGAAGTTGGTAAGCAGTTTGATGTAACGCGTGAGCGTATTCGTCAGATAGAAGCCAAAGCGTTGCGTAAATTACGCCACCCAACGCGCTCTGATCATTTACGCAGCTTCTTAGACGAATAATCGTCTAGCAAAGTTTAAAGGGGCGCATTATAATGCGCCCCTTCTTCATTTAAGGCTCTCTTAGATGAAGAGATCCCCTTCGCTCATTTTCGAAAGAGCAAAGCAAGAATGGGCCTTTAGCTCAGTTGGTTAGAGCACCCGACTCATAATCGGTAGGTCCCCAGTTCAAGTCTGGGAAGGCCCACCATTTTTGCTTGAATTTTACCTCTTATGGTCTTCTAGGTTACCAAATTTGGCCATATGCCTTAGCTCACCTAGCATTGATTCCCTGACTTGGAGTCCGTGAACAAAAAACGTTGTTAACAAAGTTTGAANGGTCATAGTCTCAAGATAGACAGAAGCGGCTGTTAGTGCTTCGCAGTTCACGATGCCCGCTTCGAAGAAGATTGCAGACCTTAACGCTTTGACCGCACCTGCTTCGAGAGGTCGAGTTGTGTTGGTTCAAATTATATCTACAGGTCGCCTGTG
>NZ_LWFI01001166.1:0-51035 GCF_001635735.1 Oleiphilus sp. HI0067 | reverse complement strand
TAGGCTAATATGAAGATAGGCTAGTGTATAACCTCAATCAAAAAAATAACATGCTATGCCCGTATCAAAGCCGTTTCCTTTGTTTCCTACATACGATGAATTAAGAGATGTTCGTCTAGATGATTTTCCCGAACTCAATACCTATTTAGAAAAGTCAGATAAATGGAAACGCAATGCATGGCACTGGGGTCAAGAATTTTTGTCTTATATTGGTCGCAACAAATCTCAGCATACTTACACACGTTTTCGTTCAGAACTCGAAAAGTTTTTATTGTGGTCGTTTCTTGTATCCGATAAACCGATTGATGAGCTGCGGAAATCAGACATCCTTGCTTATGCAGATTTCTTTTGGCAACCGCCATTAAATTGGATTTGCTTTGTGAATCACGAGAAATATCGTTTCTCTAACGGTGTGTTTGAAATCAATCCCGAATGGGCTCCATTTCGATTAGTTCAAGCTAAAGGCGATCAGTCTAAGCCAGATAAAAAATTATATCGTCCGTCGCAGCAAACCTTGCACGCAATGTTTACGGCTTTAAATGCGTTCTATAAACATATGATGGATGAGGAAATTTGTTACGGAAATCCGGTTCAAGTTGCTAAAAAAGACTGCAAGTATTTTATAAAAGACGCACAAGTTAAAGACGTGAAACGTCTGAGTGAAGATCAATGGCAATATTTGCTTGATGTAGCTGAAAAAATGGCCAATGACGACTCAAAGTATGAGCGGAATTTATTTCTCATTGCGTCCTTAAAAACCTTATTTTTACGAATTTCAGAGTTCTCAGAACGCGCAGACTGGGTCCCAACAATGGGACATTTCTGGAAAGATAATGATGATAATTGGTGGTTAAAAGTATATGGAAAAGGTCGAAAGTTACGGGACGTCACCGTTCCACCAAGCTTTATTCCATATTTAAAGCGATATCGAGCGTCTAGAGGATTAAACAGTCTTCCTGTATTGGGAGAAACGCACCCTATTATTGCGAAAATTCGTGGCCGCAATGGTATGACGGCGCGCCAATTATCGAGGTTGGTACAAGAGGTTTTTGACCAGGCTTTTGAAGCGATGCGCTTAAGCCATGGCGAAGAGGCAGCGGCACGTTTTCAGCAGGTGTCTACGCACTGGTTACGTCACACAGGCGCCAGTCTTGAGATTGAACGAGGTCGAGCATTAAAAGATGTATCAGAAGATCTGGGGCACGCAAGTATGGCGACTACCGATACTATTTACGTTCAGAGTGAAAACAAAAAGCGTGCAGAAAGTGGTAAGTCACGCGATGTATAGCAGCGTGACTTAGTGGAGCATTCTAAGTGCTTTATCTATTGGATTCGATCAAGCGCAATCACGCGCACTTTCTCGGAGCTAGAAAACAATGAATCTCTCAATAGCTCAAGCTCGGTGACCTTTACTTCGTCGCTGTAAGCATCGTTTAGTAAAATCTCATCGCGTTGACTTGTGTAGCTCGTGTATCTTGAATCCCATTCCTTACGTTGGGAGTCTAGGCTCGTTAAACGTTCTGCAGCCTCTTCGCCAACAGCTTCAACGCGCGCATTATATAGCTCTTCACCAGTAAGCTCTTGATTGTCAGTGGTGCTCTCACGCAGAACTTGAACTGGATTTGCGCCGCTTCTACTTTCGATAAACTCTGCCGGCATTTGTGCATCAAGTGATTCTAAAGCCGCTGATTTTTGCTCACTATTCATTGCTTGATCAGCGTTGATTCTGAGTCGCTCAATCATATATGCATCATACTGTTCACGCTCAGAATAAAATGCCTCATGCATTTCTAAGCCTAGGTTTTCAGCTCGAATTGACTTAAGTAACTGCAAGCGTTCGTCGATCAAATCAAGGTAACTACCACTTAAGCTCGACATTGGCCAGTCTGTAGTAAAGCTTTCAATTCGGCTTGAAAATGTAAGTTCTAGGTCCATTACCGCGGTTTTGTATGCAACGTACGATTCTAAAGATTGAAGTGCTTGGCTTAAGGCTGGCTCTTCTAATTTGTAGTTGAGATATTCTTCTATCCGCGCCAAAACGGTTTCCAATGACTCTTCTTCAATAGCTGAAAAGAAGAAATCAAATATGTCTTTTAGGTCCGATGAAATACGAAGATCGCCGTTCTCATCGACGGCCAAATCTCGATCAAAGTAGATTCCGCGAAGTGATGATACAAGGTCGCCGTGCTCAGACTCATAAGGTAATTGCTGAGTTTCAGTGTTGATTGCTTCAGGAGAAGAATCGATAACTGATTTTTGATGGTCTTGGTTGGTCTTAGAGGTGTCTAAATCTTGAGCGTCCTGATCCAGCCCTTGGTATTGCCAAATTACAAATGAGGTCGCGACACATAAAGCAACAGCAACTAAGAATTTAATATACATAATGTGTTCACACTTAACTAAGTAGAATAAAAGAAGGGGCTACTGAGCCCCTTCCCTTTTTTCTATAAGCCTGCTGACTTAAGTCGACGTGCATGGTTTTCAAACAATACAACTGGATCGACTTCAAATAAGTTTGATAAGCCGAAGAACAAGTTAACGCCATCAAGGTGGTTAATGTTGTAGTTCACACGTAGAACATCACCCCAGCGCTGTTGACAACTACCTACTAGACCATCATTGCGACCAGAGATCGTTGCGCCGGTGAAAGCCAAGAATGGGTCAGAAATATCAAGAGCGTTCGTTAGCAAGAAGTCGCCGCCCCATGACCAATAACGTATACCATTTACTTCAGCTGCGCCTTCTCCACACGAAGATGTGGGACGACCCGCGGGAAATAAGTCATTGAATGCTTCCGCGCCAGGTGTTGTTAGGAACGTTACCGCACCTAAAGCGTCCTGCGTGTATTCAGAATTGCCGGCAAGAGCGTCAATAATGTCTCCAAGGAAGTTAAGTGCACCTTCGATCAGCGCCTCTGTACCACCACCTACAGGAACGATTCCTCTCGCTGCATCCGCAAAACCTGATCCACTGTTTGCACCGTTTACTGAGGTAACAGAAGCAACTAAGTCTGGACGGACACCTGCAACATAACGGCTAGTTGGTGAACCTAAGCTATGGCCGATCAAGTTGAACTTTTGTGCACCTGTGATCGCTTGCAACTCTTCTAAGTAAGCCAACAGCTGTTCGCCACGTACGTAGCCGTCTTCCCATGCTGTAACATTAGGAATGTAAACCGTTGCACCGCGTTCTTCCAATTCGCCTTTCACGCCATAGAAATAATCTATGCCTAAGATGCTGTCGAACCCAGACAGACCATGTACCAAAACAATTGGATGCTGAGTTTGATAAGCTTTGCAATCTTGCCACCACCAACAGATAGCGTTAGCTGCAGAGCTTTGAATGAGCATGCCAAAGAATATGGCGCTCGCTAAGAATACTTTCTTTAGTTTGAATTGCATCATCGATTCCTTTTGTTTTTATATTAAAACGACGTACAACATTCCTTAATTGTTATTACTTCCTATATATAACGTTGTTTGAATGACATCTTGTACTAGCGGCGTGAATGCTACCAACTGGCCATTTTTAGAGCAATGAGTCTAAAAGCCTATGCTTAGCATTTCAGGCCATCTGTAAAGTTATGTTAACTACGTCTTAGTTATAGGAAAATCTGATTGATCATTGAGCTTGCGTAAATTTTTATTACGCTTGTGTCACAATTTAGCTAACAAACACGTCAAATGACTAACATTACGATTAAACGCTCCATTTTCTTTTTCTCAGCGATTTTTTTCTGATTGGCGCTCTGAATGCCCTGCTCCTATATAAAAGTCACGACACTTCTACTACTAATGAGGCATGGGTTCTGCACACGGATGAAGTACTTCAGAAATCGACAGAACTAATGAGCTAAATAACAGATGCTGAAACTGGCCAACGAGGTTATCTGTTGACTGAAGCCGGTGATTATTTAAAGCCCTATTTTTTCGGAATCAAGGCATTGAAAGATGCCGCTAGTAATCTTCAAGTCTTAACGTCAGATAACCCCAATCAGCAAGTCCGCTTAGAAAAGTTGATGACACTGATCGATGTGAAGTTTGATGAGCTACAACAAACTATTGATTTGGTTGACGAGGGGAACGCTCGATCTAGTGAAGAGTGATCTAGGGCGTAAGACAAGGGTCGAGATTAGAGAACTTATCTCAGACTTTATAGCAGAAAAGCGCCACTTACTAATCGAGCGTGAAAAGTCATACAGGTGCGCGCAAGACCAAAGTACATTTACATCAATGTCAGCATTGTTCGTTCTCATCGGGTTTATGGGCGTATTTGTTGTATTGATGAACAAGCGTGTCATCCAACCTTTGATCGATCTTGCTACGTCAGCGAAGAACTTTCGCAAAGGCGTTGATACTAATTTTAAGGTTGTTGAGGCGCATGGAGAGATAAAAGATCTCGTCGTCGCTTTTGAAGACATGCGCACAAGTATTCAGGCATCACTTGATGAATTAGATGCGGCTCGCATTCAGGCAGAGAACGCGAATCAGGCTAAGAGTGAGTTCTTAGCAAATATGAGCCATGAAGTCAGAACATCGATCAATGGTATATACGGTATGTTCCAACTTCTACGTCTAAATAAGTTCTGAGATAGCCCTGTCTATTATGATTTGATCGATAAAGGCCGTACATCCTGTAACTCCCTACTTTCAATCGTGAATGACATTCTCGATTACTCGAAAATTGAGGCTGGTAAGATTGAGCTAGAGTGCATTCCGTTCGATATTGTTGATCTAATCGAAACTGCAGAGTTCATGTTTAAAGACGCGGCCTCAGAAAAAGGAATCGGATTAGAGTTTATTTTTCCTCGAGAGTTTAATCATTACTACAAGGGCGACCCTGTACGGATCAAGCAAATCTTACTCAACCTCTGTTCAAACGCGATTAAGTTTACAGAGGAAGGGAGTGTGACGATCCATGTTGATTGCGTTGGATCGCAAGCTGGGCAGCGCGTCCAAATCAAAATAGCAGATACCGGTATTGGCATGAGCCAAGATCAGGTAGAGAAAGTCTTTTCTCGATTTGAACAGGCCGACACAACTACAACTCTAGAATTTGGTGGGACAGGTTTAGGTGTCCCGATCACAAAAGCTGTGGTCGATTTAATGATTGGAGATCTGTCTGCAATAAGCGTGCAAGGCAAAGGCACAGAGTTTACTGTTTCCCTGCCTTTAGAGTTCGCTGAGGCAGCTGAGCTTAAAGAAGAAAAGGCAGATGTGCCTCCGCCAGATTTGTCAGGCAAACGCGCACTCATAGTTGAGGATAATCAAATTAACCAAGTGGTATGTGAAACCATGCTTTTGCCAACGAACGCAGACGTCATGATCGCTGAGAACGGTCAAGAGTGCTTAGATCTTTTAAAGCATTAAGTGTTTGACTTGATATTGGTGGATATTCAAATGCCGGTCATGGGTGGCAATACTGCGTGTGAGCATATCAGAAGCACTGACAAGCAGCAGAAAGTAATCGTGCTTACAGCAAACGTCATGGCTGATGATAGAAAATATATGAGGAAGCTGGTTTCGACGATTGCATCGCAAAACCAGTTGATGTCAACGTGCTTTATCAAGGGTTAATAAAGCACGTATTAGATAATTAAACTTTGCCCTAATTAGATTTCTCTAATTCCGAGAATTTTGTCAGCGCTGTTTCTGATTTCTCTATATTTATCTGCATCCTCAATGAGCACATCCACATCAGTTTCATCGAAGAGCGTTTTAAGGCGTTCTTGAGCTGCTTCTTTCTTGACGATTTTTGGAAACAACGTTTTAACACAGCGCAGCATAACTTCTGGGGAGACTGATGCTCCAGGCGAAGCGCCTAACAATGTTCCGTAGCTCAAATCTTCAGACGTCACAATTTCAGTACCCATTTGTAGATCGCCATCTTTAATGATCTGAACGCGCTGGCCTGCTTGAACTACCTTCCAATTGAATTTATTGCTAAGACCCGGCGCAAACTCATCAAGTGTTTTTAACATCGCGCTTTCGCCCTTGAATGTTTCTTTAAACAAGTAAGTGACGAGAGGGAAATGTTCACGGGCAACATTAAGAAGGTTAGGAATGTCGTGTAAATGGACCATTCGAATGAACTCCACGATTCCTCTACCCTTCTCTAAAATCGGCGAGAACGTCGCAAATGGGCCAAATAGTAGATAATATTTACCGTCAGCAACACGCAGATCTAAGTGCGGAACTGACATTGGCGGTGCGCCAACAGCGGCTTTACCATATGTTTTTGCGCCATATGATTGGGCGACTTCTTTATCTATCTCTGCTGCAAGAAAACGACCACCAACTGGGAAACCTGAGAAGCGCCGACCTGCTGGTAGATGGCTCGCTTTTAAAATAGGGAAAGCACCACCGCCGGCGCCAACAAATAGCTTGTCTGCGCGCACCTGTTTCGCCACGCCGTTTTGTTCGCATTCAATCAACCAGCTACCAGATGGGCTCTTGTGCACGCGTTTAACATGCGTATTGTATTGAATATCCGCACTCTGCTCATTTTCCATATGCTGAGCAAGTTGCTTAGTAATCGACTCGAAGTTGACATCGGTGCCATGGTCAACGCGTGTTGCAGCCATCTTCTGATGACGAGATCGACCTTCCATCGTTAGTGGAATCCAGCTTTGAATTTCATCGAAGTCTTCTGACAACTTCATCTCGTCAAAGAAATGGTGCGATGCCATCTCTTTATAGCGCATGTGTAGAAGATTAATACTGTCTTCGTTTACCAGCGTGCAGTGCTTCGTCGGGTGAATAAAGCTTTCGGGATCTTTAATGATTCCGTTCTTTACTAAGTTTGCCCAATATTGCTTAGCGACGTTGAATTGAGCGTGGATGTCTAAGGCTTTTTCAACACTGATAACTTCTTCATCGACAGGTGTGTAGTTTAATTCGCAATTCGCTTCGTGACCGGTACCTGCATTATTAAAAACACTTGAGTTGCTTCCAGCAGCCTGATCAAGGCGCTCTAGAATCGTTATATTCAGTTTAGGGTCAACGGTTTTGGCGATATGCGCGAAAGTAACGCCCATAATACCGGCACCAATAATTACTACGTCCATTTTGTGTACCTGTGTTGAAAGCTGCTTTAGGCCTTTTAAGCCATTAGACACAACGTTTTTTATAAAAACTTGCACTGCGTTCGATAAAACGCGCGAATATTAACATCAAACACTATTCAGCAGATAATTACTCCATATAAGCATCTCATTTGAAACGGTTAAATGTCCGATTTCATTGGAGGTTAGACCAGATTAATAAAATGTCAGACTTTAAGTGATTGATTTTATGTACTTATCTTTTAACTGTCCTCTGATAACAACTGATGCGTTAGCAAGGACATTAAATGCCATCCTCGGCCTGTATTAAGCTATTCGTTTGTACATTCATAAACGGATTAATCATGTCTTTTAAACGTAATCCATCAGTCATTGTCATCGGTGCTGGCATGACAGGTATTCTGATGGCGAAAAAGCTCAAAGATGCGGGTATTGAGAAAGTAATTGTTCTCGAAAAAAAAGAAAAAGTCGGCGGTACATGGCGTGAGAATACATATCCTGGCGTTGCGTGTGACATTCCCTCGCACATGTATACCTATTCGTTTGAGCCAAATCCTAATTGGAGTAATTTTTTCGCTCGTGGTAATGAAATCCAAGAATACTTCGAGAACGTGGTTGATAAATACGAGCTACGGCCAATGATTCGGTTTAATGAAACGGTTACTGAAGCCAAGTTTGATAACGGTGTATGGAAAGTTACGACCAGCACTGGTGATAACTATGAATGTGATTTCGTTATTTCCGCGACAGGTATACTGCATCATCCAAGCCTTCCCGACATTCCAGGTTTAGATTCCTTTGAAGGAAACATGTTCCATACCTCTAATTGGAATCATGATGTTCAACTCGATGCGACACAGTCTGTTGGTATTGTCGGAACGGGCTCTACAGCCGCTCAGTGTATTCCAGAACTAATTAACTCTGGGGCAAAGGTAAACGTATTCCAACGTACGCCTCAATGGATTCTTCCCTTGAAGGACTTTTCGATTCCTAATTTTGTAAAACGCTTATTAGGTAGGTTTCCGACTCTGAATCGTATCAGCCGCGCTAGTGGTAAGTTTTTCGTCGAGCATTTTTTCACTAAAGCTGTGACAGGCCATAAAATTCAGCGTTTTTTGATGGAGTTTTTCGTAAAGCTGAACCTGAAGCTAGCAATTAAAGATCCTGAACTTAGACGCAAATTGCGTCCCGACTATCAAGTTGGCTGTAAGCGTTTAATTATCAATACGACTTTCTATAAGGCGATTCAAAAGGACAATGCGGCACTTATTACTGAAGGAATAGATCATATCGAGCCCAAAGGCGTCGTGACTAAAGATGGTAAGTTGCATGAGTTAGATACGCTTGTTCTGTCTACAGGCTTTGATCCGCTAGCGTATATGCGCCCAATGAACTTAATTGGTAAAGATAACACCCATATCAATGATGCGTGGGCAGAAAACGTAGGCGTTTACCGCTCTATGTTAATACCCAAGTTTCCCAACTTCTTCTTAACTCTCGGACCTAACACGCCGATCGGTAATTTCTCAGTTATCGCGATGAGTGAAGTACAGTGTGATTACCTTATGAAGCTCATTAGCCAGTGGCGCAGTGGTAAGTTTGATGCCGTTGAGCCGACAAACATTGCGGTAGAAAACTTTAACGCCTATGTTAAGAACGGTCTCGATGCGACGGCGTGGGTTGGCGGGTGTACAAGTTGGTATCTTGATGCGCATGGTAACCCAATTTTATGGCCATATACTTGGGGGCGCTGGGTCAAGGAAATGCGTATTCCGAATGATGAAGACCTTCAATTCGCCTCGTATTCACAGCAATAATTTGAGCTCGTAATTTATAATTCTAAGAAAACGGTAAGTTTCCAAATAGAAACTTACCCGTTAGAGTTGTCCCGCTTTTATGAGAGCTATCGCAAAGCGATGGCCAAATAAAAATAGGATAAAGGTCTATGTACCTCGCAAAATGGACAATCTTGTTAGCGGTTTTTTGGCTGCTTCTTTCTGGCTTTATGCAACCTCTTTTACTAAGTTTTGGTGCTATATCTGTCGCTATCGTTCTACTTGTAATCAAACGAATGGATGTGATTGACGAGCAACCTAGAACAATCGGTTCACCTCTTGCTGCATTGATATATATACCTTGGCTTCTTTATCAGATTTTTCTTTCTAGTATTCAAGTGACCCGCCTTATTTGGACAGGTAAAACCAAGGTCTCGCCTTCCATTGCGAAATTGCCTGTTTCGTCCGTTCCGGAAAATAAGAAGGTCCTTTATGCAAATTCCATTACTTTGACCCCAGGGACTTTAAGCGTCGATTTGGATGAGGAAGAAGTGACCGTTCATGCACTCGAATCTTCTTCGATTGAAGAGCTCAAGCAAGGCGGTATGGCAGATAAGATTGCTAAAACATGGGGTAAGAAAAATGGATAGTGTACTTGCCGCATCCGGCCTAGGAATATTGATTGTAATGGCGATTGCTCTAGCCCGAGCAATGGTTGCCCCAACTGTTTATGACAGAATTCTCGGTGTGAATATGTTTGGCACCAAGACGGTTTTATTCATCGCAACGATTGGCTTCATTATGGGACGACCAGATTTTCTGGATATCGCCATCGTGTATGCGCTAATTAACTTTATAGGTATGGTCGCAGTACTCAGGTTTTTCGAGTACACGTCAGAATCTAACTAAAATTATAAGGACTATACGTGAGTGCTCTAGACTATCTTAGCGCGGCACTGCTTCTTTTAGGTTTTATATTTAGCCTGTCGGGAGCGATTGGTTTATTCCGTTTTCCAGATTTTTTTACGCGCATTCACGCGTCTTCCGTCACCGATTCTTCGGGTGCGGTTTGTATAATTCTTGGCTTAGCACTTCAAACGAATTTTGACTTAGTCACGGTTAAGTTACTGTTTATTTTATTCTTCTTGTTGCTGACTGGACCGACAGGTTCTCATGCCTTAGCGAAGTCGGCGCGCCATGGTGGTTTGCTAACTATTCCTGAGTGCCAAGAAAAGGCCAAGGACGGAGTGAGCTAATGACTATTTTAATAGACCTCATTCTTCTCGCGATGCTCGTGATCACCGCATTTCGCATCATCTATATTAAAGATTTGTTTTCTGTCGTGATGCTCTTTGGTATATACAGTTTTCTATGTGCGGCCTTGTTTGTAACTCTTGATGCCGTTGATGTTGCGTTTACTGAAGCGTCCGTTGGCGCGGGTATCTCTACCGTATTAATGCTAAGTACGATTGCTATTACGGGCCGTAAAGAAAAACTCAGTTTACATAGTCATACCTTTGCGACCTTAATCGTTCTTTTAACTGGTGGTGCGCTGATATACGGGACGTTTGATATGCCCCTCTTTGGTTTAGCAGATAACCCTGTGCATGAGCACGTTGCGCCGCGCTACATTGAGACATCACCGACAGAGATTGGTCTTCCTAATATGGTGACCTCGGTCCTAGCTAGTTATCGTGGCTTTGACACCTTTGGCGAGACAGTTGTTGTATTTGCAGCGGCGATTGGCGTATTCAGTTTATTAGGTGTGCGCGGGAAACCAACGGAACTCCTTGCGCAAGAACAAGGCCTTACCCAGCATAAAGTGCTACGCGTGGTTGCGAAAATCTCTATTCCCCTAATCATCTTGTTTGCCCTCTACGTTCAATTTCATGGTGACTTTGGTCCAGGCGGTGGATTTCAGGCAGGAGTTATCGCTGCTGCAGCATTTATTCTTTACGCCCTCACCTTTAGCTTAAGAAAAGCCGTTGGAGTTGTAAGTCCACGATTTGTTAAGTATCTAGCTCCAGTGGGCGTTTTGCTATACGCATCTGTTGGTCTTGTGAGCATGTTGAACGGTGCAAATTTTTTAGACTACAACGTGCTCGCAGCGGACCCAGTAGATGGTCAGCATTACGGCATAATCATTATCGAACTCGGTGTTGGTATTACTGTTTTCTCTGTCATGCTTGGGATTTTCTACGCCTTTGCAGGCCAAGTTGAAAAGGCAAATGTTCAATGAGCTTAATCTTCGAACACTTCAATCATTGGGTCGTTGTTATTTTGATGATGATCGGTCTGTATATCGTTATCACAGCTAATAACCTCGTTAAGAAAGTGGTTGGCCTGAATATTTTTCAGAGCGCTGTATTTTTAATGTACATCACCATGGGAAAGGTTGTTGGTGGCACGGCTCCAATCTTAGCGGAAGGTGTGACGCAATATTCCAATCCTCTCCCTCACGTATTGATCTTGACGGCAATTGTCGTAGGTGTAGCCACAACAGCCGTGGGTTTGTCATTAGTCCTTAGAATAAAAAGCGCTTACGGAACGATTGAAGAAAATGAGTTCCAGAACAAGGAAGATGTTATCTAATGTTTGAACAACACTTAGCGGTTCTACCTGTATTGTTGCCGTTAATCGCTGCGCCACTGGTCGTATTAATAAATAAACCGCGAGCGGCCTGGTTACTTTCTACTCTTTTCGTCGGTGCATGCGTTTATATCTCTTTCGGTCTAGTGTCCGCGACAATGGATGGAGGCGCGCTTCGATACGCACTCGGCGGTTGGGAGCCACCTTGGGGTATTGAAATGCGTGTTGATTCGGCCAACGCATTTGTATTGCTAACGGTTAGTGTGATCGCCACACTTGTATTACTCTTCGCAAAAGAGAGCATTGCTAGTGAAGTTGCTCACAAGCAATTACCTCTGTTTTACAGCGCTTATTTGTTGTGTCTTGCTGGACTCTCAGGAATCCTAATTACTGGCGATGCATTTAACTTATTCGTCTTTTTAGAAATTTCTTCTCTTGCTACCTACACCCTAGTTAGTTTGGCCGCCGACAGGCGTTGCTTAACGGCTGCATTCCGCTATTTAGTCATGGGCACAATCGGTGCAACCTTTATATTGATCGGTGTCGGAATGCTCTATATGAAGACCGGCACACTCAATATGCTTGACCTTGCCGAGAGGATTCAGGCGGTTGAAAGTCACCGAACAATCAATACGGGCCTTGCGTTCATCATGGTTGGCGTGAGTATTAAGCTCGCACTATTTCCTCTGCATATGTGGCTTCCTGCTGCGTATTCGTTTGCACCGTCAGCTGTAACGGCATTCTTGGCAGGCACGGCTACTAAAGTCGCGATTTATGTCATGTTGCGATTTGTCTTTACTATTTTTGGTGCGGGTTACGTATTTGAACAAATGAACATGGAGATCATTGTTTTGGTTCTTGCGTTAGCCGGTATTTTTCAATGTTCTTTCGTCGCGACCACACAAAGTAATATAAAAACATTGCTAGCATATAGTAGTGTTGCGCAAGTGGGCTACATTATTCTCGGCGTCTCGTTGGTTTCTCTGACAGGCTTGACCGCTTCCCTTCTTCATATCTTTAACCATGCATTAATGAAAGCAGCCTTGTTTATGGCGGTGGGTGCTGTCTTTTATCGCATGGGCTCTGTGCAGATCACAGCGTTCCAAGGTTTAGGTCGTCGCATGCCCTGGACTATGAGTGCATTTACGATCGCAGGCTTAAGTATTATTGGTGTACCTCTAACAGTAGGCTTCATTAGCAAGTGGTACTTAGTGACTGCTGCGCTTGAACAAGGCAATTGGCTTGTTGCATTCTTAGTGCTCGTTGCCTCTTTATTCGCAGTGGTATACATAGGTAAGGTAATCGAGGCGGCTTATTTTAAGGAGCCTAGTGAAGACGCTGACGCTACGAAGATCAAGGAAGTGCCTGTGAGCATGCTTATTCCGATGTGGCTACTTGTCTTGGCTAATATTTATTTTGGTATCGACACCTCTTTGACAGTCTCTGCTGCGACAGCTGGTGCTGAAGCTCTGTTGAACGGCAGTTCATTAGTTGGAGGTGTTCAATGAACCTTTGGGCAGGCATTAGCCAAGATCAACTAATCAATCTCGCGATATTCATACCATTCTTTGGCGCATTTTTAGTTGGGTTGCTAGGCAAATATCCAAACCTGAGGGAGGCAGCGAGTATTGCGACCTCGATTATCCTGTTTACCGTAGTGCTGGCGATCACCGATAACACATTCAACGGCACACTGATGAATATGCATTGGTTCGACCTATTCCCGGGTCTGAGCGTTTCATTTTTAGTTGAGCCACTAGGCGTTCTATTTGCCCTAGTTGCCAGCTTTCTTTGGATCGTGACTACGATCTATGCCATTGGGTATATGCGCGGCAATAATGAAAAAAATCAGACGCGCTTTTTTATATGTTTCGCCCTGGCAATCAGCTCGGTGATGGCCATTTGTTTTTCAGATAATTTGCTTACTCTATTCATCTTCTACGAGGTTCTAACACTCTCAACCTACCCTCTAGTTACCCATGCTGGAACTAAAGAAGCGAAAGAAGGCGGACGGATTTATCTTGGTATTTTACTTTCGACTTCCGTTGGTTTTTTATTGTTCGCAATACTTGGCACATATGCCATCACCGGCACGTTAGACTTTAAGCCTGGCGGCGTATTCGACGAGTCTTCTCCAGATTTAATGGTTGGCTTGTTACTTGTATTATTTTGTTTCGGGATCGGAAAGGCCGCTCTCATGCCTTTTCATCGTTGGCTTCCATCAGCGATGGTTGCGCCAACTCCTGTCAGTGCCTTACTGCATGCCGTCGCCGTTGTTAAAGCGGGTGTTTTCAGCATTTTGAAAGTTGCGGTATACATTTTCGGTCTTGATACGCTTTCTGACCTTGCTACAACCGACTTAATGCTTTATGTCGCCTCCGCCACGATGGTGATTGCATCGATAATCGCGATGACCAAAGACAATCTCAAAGCGAGGCTTGCTTACTCAACAATAGCTCAACTGAGTTACATCGTACTGGGTGCAATGCTTGCTACTGCCATGGGTGTTATCGGAAGCGCAATGCATATCGCTGCTCATGCCTTCGGTAAAATTACCCTGTTTTTCGTGGCCGGTGCGATATACACAACAGCGCACAAGAAGTTAGTGAGTGAGCTTGATGGAATTGGCAAACACATGCCTTTGACAATGGCTGCCTTTACGATTGGTGCGATATCGATGATCGGGTTGCCGCCAGCTGCTGGGTTTATTTCCAAATGGTATCTACTACTTGGTTCGCTAGAAACAAGTCAGTGGGTCGCTGTTATTGCCCTGATTCTCAGCACCTTATTAAACGCAGCGTATTTTATTCCAATCGTTTATGCGGCTTACTTCAAATCTGAGCCTAACGACCAGAAACATCAGAGTCATGGAGAAGCGCCACTAATGATTCTGATTCCTTTGTTAATTACAGCGGGCATGACTCTGTTTATGTTCTTTAACCCTGAATTACCACTTGCGCTTGCGAAACAAATGCTGGAGCTGTCTCTATGAATGAACCTGAAAAACATTGGTTAATGAGACCGGCATCGATCAGTTTGCTCTGGAAGGTATTTATCGCCATTTTGGTTCTGACCGTCTTATCTGAATTATTGATTCATAAGCATGAACACTTTGGTATTGATGGCACCTTTGGTTTTTCAGCATGGTATGGATTTGTTACATGTGCCGCTATGGTGGTCGGCGCAAAAGTGCTTGGCTACGTCTTGAAGCGTGGAGAGGATTATTATGATGATTGAATTTCCACCAGGCTGGATAATTATCATTGGGGCGCTATTGATCCCTATTACTCAGGGTTTGTTGAGACAAGCTGTACTTGTGGCTTTGCCTGTACTTGCATTGACACTTATCTGGACCTTGCCCGATAACGCGCTTTGGCAAACAAGTTTTCTTGAATACACGCTATCACCGCTTGATTTTTCAACCGTAGGCAAGTTGTTTGCGACTATCTTTTCTTTGATGGTCTTGGTTGGTGGCATCTATGCGATGCGTACCGCTTCCACCTTGGAGTTATCTGCAGCGTTTTTATACGCCGGTAGCGCAATCGGGGTGACTTCTTCTGGCGACTTGATCAGCGTATTTATTTATTGGGAGTTAATGGCAATTGGCTCTACCGCAGTGATCTGGGCTGGCGCAACAAACTCCGCATACAAAGCCAGTATGCGTTATTTGTTTATGCATTTATTTGGCGGCGTCATATTGATGGCAGGTATTCTGTGGCATATCCATGAAACAGGATCTACCGAATTTACCGCGCTTGAGTTAGCTGGACCTGCTCAATGGCTGATATTAATCGGTTTCTTGGTCAACGCCGGCGCGCCACCTTTCTCGGCGTGGATTGCAGATGCATATCCTGAAGCAAGCCCGAGTGGCTCGGTCTTTCTCTCTGCCTTCACAACCAAAACAGCGGTATTTACGCTGCTTATTGCGTTCCCTGGTACAAGTGTATTGATTCCAATCGGATGCTTTATGATTTTCTACGGCATCATTTATGCTCTGCTTGAAAATGATGCAAGACGAATTCTGTCATACAGTATCGTTAATCAGGTTGGTTTCATGATCACGGGTATCGGTATCGGTACTGAAATGGCGTTGAACGGAGCAGCAGCTCATGCCTTTGCTCATATCGTATACAAAGCCTTACTTCTCATGACGGCTGGCGCGGTGTTATACCGTACAGGCAAGCGTCGCTGTAGCGATTTGGGCGGGCTGTTCCATAGCATGCCGATTACGACACTGTATGGGATTATCGGTGCGTTAGCGATCTCGTCTTTCCCATTTACCTCGGGATTTGTCTCCAAATCAATGATCTCGTCCTCTGCAGCCTATGAGCACATCACATGGGTGTGGTTCTTACTCGCTGCGGCTTCTGCAGGTGTATTTTTACATGCCGGCGTCAAGTATCCTTGGTTTGTATTCTTCCAGAAAGATTCCGGTTTACGACCAGAAGAGTCACCGAAGAACATGCAGTTTGCGATGTTTATCTTTGCATTTTTATGTATCGCCTTAGGCGTATTCCCGCAGCCTTTATATGACCTTCTTCCTTATCCTGTGGATTACGAGCCTTACACGGCAGATCATTTAGTAACTCAGTTTCAGTTACTACTATTTGCTGGGCTAGCTTTCTTTCTTTTGCTACCCATGATGAAGCGTACCGAGACCATTAGCCTTGATTTTGACTGGTTCTATCGAAAACTCGGTACAAAACTTGTCACAGGTTTTGGTAGAAAAGTATATGCCGTGTATGCCAAGCAAGAGCAGGCGTTCGTAAATACGCTTAAGTCACTTGTGACTCATGTTTATGACACAGACAAAAATAAACCTAAGGGTTCAGTGGCGCGCATGTGGCCAATTGAAACGATGGTATTTTGGGTAGCTATTCTTCTTTGTGGCTATTTGATCGTTTATTACTTATAAGCGTTTAGCAGGTTGAAGTTCTCTAAGTTTCAACCTGCTCCATTCGCTATTTTCGTCCGTTTTTCGTAGTTCGATTAGTTCTATTTTGCTATTCTTCGCGACTAGATAAAGCTCGCTTCAACCAGAATACAAAAACCAATTTCCTATATGACAGTTAAAGATAAATCTCCTTCTAGTAAGGCTGCCCATACCCCTATGATGCAGCAGTACTTTCAAATCAAAGAACAACATGCTCACGAACTTGTTTTTTACCGAATGGGTGATTTTTACGAGCTGTTTTATGACGATGCCAAAACCGCAGCGCATTTACTTGATATTACCTTAACAGCGAGGGGCAAGTCTGGCGGAGAGCCAATTCCTATGGCCGGAGTTCCGTACCACGCTGCAGAGGGCTATATAGCGAAGCTAGTTAAGTGTGGTCTTTCAATTGCTGTTGCGGAGCAAATCGGCGATCCTGCAACAAGCAAAGGACCAGTTGAACGTAAAGTTGTGCGCGTGGTAACGCCAGGTACCCTTACCGATGAGGCGTTTCTTGATGAGCGCTCAGAAAATCTTTTAGGTGCGATCAGCCAAGTTCAGCAGGATATATTTGGTATCGCATGGCTAGAGCTATCATCTGGACGTTTTCACATCACGGAAGTTAAGGGGCTAAGTAATTTAGTTGCTGAAATACATCGCCTTAAACCTGCCGAGCTTCTTATTAGTGATGAGTTTCCTTTCGAGGATGCTCTTAACATCAAAACGTCTTTAAGACGACAAGGGCCATGGAATTTCGAGCTTGATTCCTGTGAACGGATACTAACCAAACATTTCAAGACCAAAGATTTAGGCGGTTTCGGGTGTGATGATTTAACCGCCGCTGTTGGAGCAGCCGGAGCGCTTCTCCAATACGTAAAAGATACCCAGCGTGATGAGTTGGCGCATATCAAAACAATGAGTCGTGAATCTTTCTCAGAAAGTATCGTGATTGATGCGGCTAGTCGTAAGAATCTAGAGATAGATGCTACAACTCAAGGCGAATCGACAAGTACGCTGTCTTGGGTATTAGATCATTGCAGTACTGCGATGGGTAGCCGTCTTCTGCGCCGTTGGTTGAACCAGCCTACACAACAGAAAATAGTAGCCGAACATCGTCATGATGCAGTTGGAGAGCTTCTTAATAACTATCACTTCGATCTTGTTATTGATCAGTTAAAGCATGTCAGCGATATTGAACGAATTCTGGCTCGGGTAGCACTTGGTTCCGCACGACCAAGGGATCTTACCCGCCTTAAAGATACGCTTCTTGTTTTACCCGCATTGCAGGTCGCTATTAAGAACCTAAACACCGGTTTACTTGATGACTTGAAATCTCGAATCTCAGAGCATCCGTCACTTGCTCAATTGCTCGATAGCGCCGTAATTGATAATCCTCCGGTTGTCATTCGTGATGGTGGGGTTATTAAAGAAGGTTTTGATTCTGAGCTAGATGAACTTCGAAACATGAGTGAAAATGCGGGTCAGTTTCTCATCGATCTAGAGGAACGCGAACGCGAAGAAACTGGCATATCAACACTTAAAGTCGGCTATAACCGTGTACATGGGTACTTTATAGAAATTTCAAAAGCCCAGAGTGAACAGGCGCCAGTACATTACGTTCGCAGACAAACACTTAAGAATGCAGAGCGCTTTATCACACCTGAATTGAAAGAGTTCGAAGACAAAGCCTTGAGCGCTAAGAGTCGCGCCCTAAGTCGTGAAAAAGCTCTTTATGAAGATCTGGTTTCTCAGCTCAATGATCATATCCATAAACTCCAATTGTGTGCCGGTGGGCTCTCGGAATTAGATGTACTGACAAATTTTGCTGAGCGCGCGAGTAACTTAAATTATTGTCGCCCTACTCTTGTTGATGAAAAGCATTTAGACATAGTTGCTGGACGTCACCCTGTTATCGAGCAACTCATTGATGAGTCTTTCGTGCCAAATGATGTTGTTATGAATAATAAGAGAGAGATGCTCGTGATAACTGGGCCTAATATGGGTGGTAAATCTACCTACATGCGCCAAGTAGCGATCATCGCTCTAATGGCTTATTCAGGCGCTTATGTACCAGCTAACTCGGCAACTTTTGGCCCTATCGATCAAATATTTACACGCATGGGAAGTGCCGATGACACCGCAGGTGGCCGTTCTACTTTCATGGTGGAGATGACGGAAACTGCGAACATCCTTAATAACGCGACTAGCAATAGTCTGGTTCTAATGGATGAGGTTGGTCGTGGAACGAGTACATTTGATGGATTGTCGCTAGCATGGTCTGCCGCAGAGTATCTCTCAAACAATACAAAAGCGTTTACTCTTTTTGCCACACACTATTTTGAAATGACGCAGCTAGCTGATCGCTTGAGTAACGTTACCAACGTTCATCTGAAAGCTACAGAGCATGACGATAAGATTATTTTCTTGCACAGCGTATTAGATGGCGCTGCGAATAAAAGCTACGGGTTACAAGTCGCGCAATTGGCAGGTGTACCAAGCTCTGTCGTCGCTAACGCGAAAGCCAAGTTGTCGGAACTTGAGTCCGATAAATCGTTAGAGTTCGCTCAGTCAGTTGATTCAGGCAAAGTTGGTGCATCTGCAAGCTGCAATAAAAATACTAAAGAAGACGATTTTTTTCAAGCAGAACTGTTTGGTTCGCCCAAATCTAAAGTTGAAGAACTACTGGAAGGAATTGATGTTGATAGCTTAAGCCCTCGTGAAGCGCTTAATGCCTTGTATCAACTAAAGGATGAACTAAGCTAATTCAAATTGGCATAAGCAAATTCGTTTTTGCTCTTGATCGATTATAAGGCTATCGCTAGAATTGCAAACCGCTCGAAAGCCGCGGGATTAATGGCTTTGAGAACAATTATCATTTAAATAAAGGTTAGTATTACCATGACATTTGTTGTTACCGACAACTGCGTTAAGTGCAAATACACTGACTGCGTCGAAGTATGCCCAGTAGATTGTTTTTATGAAGGTCCAAACTTTTTGGTAATCGACCCGGATGAATGTATCGACTGTGCACTATGTGAGCCGGAATGCCCTGCTAACGCGATTTTCTCGGAAGATGAGCTACCAGCAGATCAGGTTCAATATATTGAGTTGAATGCAGAGCTTTGCCAGACTTGGCCAAATATTACGGAACAAAAAGACCCTCTTCCTGATGCTAAAGAATGGGATGGCGTTCCAGACAAACTACAGTACCTAGAAAAGTAGTTAATCCCTATCTCTAGAAAGCCGCTTAAATTAGCGGCTTTTTTATGTCACTTTCTTGCTTCCACTTTATTCCTTTTAGAATTTAAATCACTTTTTATCCGCGTTTAATCCGAACATTTGGTTCGAATATAATGATCATTACAGTGCTACCGAACAAAAATCTCTGACTATCATTTAGCCTGTTCAGTTTTCGTTATAAGGAGCGCTAAATAACTCTAAAAAGATTGCCCTACGGATATCGTTGTTAATTTCGTGAGGAGAAGCAGATGTTGCTAGATAGAGTTAGACACCCAAATGAGCGTAGTGACAGAAGACCTAGCTCCTGATTCTGGAATCGCCGCAGATATCACTGCAAATATGCTGAACAAACAATTGATCGTGAGTGATTATCTAAAAACCGGTTTAGAGTAAAACATTAGTGACTTCAATCAATTGTCTGAGCGAACGATTCTTATTCTGAACCAAGCAAACGAACAAATCGAAGACCCAAACCGCGTTGCAATTCTCGAAAATATAAATGCTTTGTCACGCAATTATGATCAAGCGTTTATCGGAAGCGTAGTGTCCAATATGAGGGAGCGCAACCGTTTAGTGAATGAAGGAATGAACGTTGCTGGTTCTCAGATTAGAAAAGAGCTCACATATATTCGCGACTCGGCATATAAAGATAATGATATCGTTGCTGCATGATATGCAGGCGTCGTTCAAGAAAACCTTCTACTTGCTCGTCTTTATGCGTTTCGATTTTTAGATGACAATCAAGAAAGCTCCACTGATCGAGTTCTTAACGAACTAAGTGCAGCGTCGCGAGAACTAAATACCCTTATGCCCGAACTTCAGAACGCAAATCGTAGAGCAGCTGCTGAACGTGTAAGGGAAGGAATACGCAATCACGAAAACGCGTTTAAAGCTGTTTCATCATCGATCTATGATCGAAACACAGTTGTAGAAGCGCAGCTGGTTCCGTTTGGTGCGCAGATCTTTGATGCATCGGTCAACTTACAATCGAGTGTGTTTGACTCGCTTTTAAATGAAGGAGCGATGGCTTCGGCATCGATCAAAGATACTCAACTTAGGAATCAGATAATCGTCATCGCAAGTATCGTTCTTGGGCTAACCGTATCCTTATGGATAGCGAAGACGGTCCTGGGTAAAGTCCGAAGAATGAACGCGCTTGTCGACGATTTAGCTAAAGGTGAAGGCGACCTCACCGCTCGCCTTCCCGAAGATTCTCGCGATGAGATAGGAGCGATGTCGAAAAGCATGAATGAGTTTATTCGGGGCTTGCAAGATACGTTTTTTGCCATTGGGTAGCAAACCGTTTCAGTGTCTGAAAATTCTGGAATGCTTGCCGAACATTCAGCGTTAATGAAAAAAAATCCAAGGCCAAGCGCGTGAAACGGAACAAATAGCCACCGCTATGGTAGAAATGACGACTACCTCGGAAGAAGTATCTCGAAATGCTGAGGAAACCACTAATGCGGTAAATTCTGCACAATCCGAAGTTGCACGTGGAGTGGATACGATCAGAAGTAATGTAAGTACGATTGAACAGGTCTCTAACGAGATCGAAACAACGTCTGCATCTATGGAGCAACTTCATCAAGAGAGCAATAACATCAACAACATTCTTCAAGTTATTTTGGATATTGCAGAACAAACTAACCTGCTAGCGCTTAACGCTGCGATCGAAGCGGCACGCGCTGGCGAGCAAGGCCGAGGGTTCGCTGTCGTCGCAGATGAGGTACGAACACTTGCTAAACGAACACAGGATTCAATGTCTGAAATTGGGAGTGTCTTAAGCACCTTGCAAGACTCATCAAAAGCGTCGCTCGATGCGATGCTAGCGTGTCGAGAGCTCTCACAACAGACGGCTACTCAATCAAACGACACAAAAACTTCTCTTGATACAATCGAGCAAGCGATAGATCAGATCCTTAATATGGCTGGACAAATCGCAACGGCGTCGAGCGAACAACTTTCAGTTTCTGAAGAGATTAGTCGCAATGTGACAACAACTCAGGCATTGTCGGAAGAAACGGCAAACGGAAGTCTATTCATTGCTGAGTCTTAGCCAAAACCTAATCGTTGCGGTGGATGCTCTAAAAAATGAAATCGAGTGTTTCAAAGTGGCCTAAATTAATTGTCGCTTGGCAAAAGCGCTGTCTTACAAATCCTGCAGACGTACTTTGCGTTCTCGCGCCTTACTCGATTGTGCCTGATAGACGTCAATTCATGATACTTGTTTGGACAAGCGCAGTGGTAACGGTATCGTTTTATGGTTCTCGCTGGTTTAACTTCATATTGATGAGTCACTTCAGGGGCTTTTTTAAGAACGTCTATCATCACCGATTGCCATTCGCGCCCATGAGGTCTAACGCGACGTTCGACAACTTCGTGCACGATAAAATGCGCTACTTCGTGGCCTACCGTCTCATCTATGAATTGTTGACCATAAAGCGAAAGGAGTTCCTGGTTAAATCGTATCTCTTTTATAAGGCTCTGTTTACGACTCAGCGCTCGTGATTGCGCCTTTCTGATTCTAAATTGCCCTGCAGACTTCCCTCTCAAGTCAAACTTGACTGCATCTAAACAAAACTGTCGCCCAAAGTAGTCTTGGGCTAAAACTAAGCAGCGCTCTAATTCGTCTATGGTCTGTTGCTGAAGCTCTGATAAATTGTGTTCTGGTACTGCGGAATTCATACAGAATAGAAATGATGGAAACGTCGAATTGCGTTAGTATGCCCCACTATTTTAATTAGACGAAATAATAATATGTATGAGCTAAGTGTCCTTTCTGTCTCCTTACTTATTGCGATGGGCTTTTTGGCTGGCATTATTAACACGATGGCCGGTGGTGGTTCGAATCTTACAATACCCGCCTTGATGGTCATGGGTTTACCTGCAGATATTGCTAATGCGACTAATCGCGTCAGCGTTTTCTTCCAATCTTTGACTGCAGCCAACGGTTTTAAAAGCCATGGAAAGTTAGAGATACCTGATCTTAAGAAAATCGTCGGTGTTACTTTAATTGGCGGGCTTGCGGGAGCTTTGTTAGCCTCTTATATGCCAGCTGAATTACTTAAACCGACACTTCTAATATCTATGATTACCATGGCTGGAATCATTTTGTTTAAGCCTGGAGTCGTCGCTCCTCCAGAAGGCACACAAGCACATGGGATCTCTGAGTCCTCCAGTTCTATTCCTATGTTGTTGTTGGCAGGATTTTATGGCGGATTTGTGCAAGCTGGGGTTGGATTTATCTTAATTGCTGCTATTGCGGGGAGTTTACGCTACGACTTAGTGCGAACGAATGCATTGAAAATTGTCTGTACGCTGGGCTTTACCATCGTTGCGCTATTGATATTTATCGTTAATGATCAAATTTTATGGTTGCCTGGATTAATTTTAGCTGTTGGCTCTATTGTTGGCGCTCATATTGCTGTAAAAATAACCATCAATCTGAGTCAAAAAACACTTAAGTGGTTTCTGTTTTTAATGACAATATTTGCAAGCGCCGCCGCGTTGCTTACTTAAACTGAATTTTGTAACTCATAGCGTGTGCTATCCAGAGATAATTATAAATACCTTGGAGGTCCTTCATGACATCAAATCAAAATACAACTGTATGCGTGACTGGCGCATCGGGGTTTATTGCTGCACATCTTGTTAAACAACTTCTTGAGCAAGGTTATAAAGTGCGCGCAACAGTACGCGGCACTGCGGATAAATATCCCTATTTAACCGAATTAGAGGGAGCGTTTGAGCGCCTAGAGTTCGTGCAAGCGGATTTGTTGCAAGAAGGTGCTTATGACCAGGTTGTTCAGGGTTGCGATTACGTGATGCACACTGCTAGCCCATACATTGTGAACGTCAAAGATTCTCAAAAAGAACTTGTCGATCCAGCGGTTAATGGAACATTGAATGTTCTCAAGGCCTGTCAAAAAACAGATTCGGTTAAACGTGTTGTTTTAACCTCATCTCTTGCGGCAATAACCGATGAGCCGAGAAACGATAAAACCTTTAGCGAAGAAGACTGGAATGAAAAGTCTAACTTAAAGCGCAATCCTTACTTTTATTCTAAGGTTCAAGCCGAAAAAGCCGCTTGGGATTACGTAGAAAAGAATAAAGACCAGTGTGACTTCGACTTAGTAACGATTAATCCTTTCATGGTAATCGGCCCGTCTCTCGGCCCAACACTGAATGAATCAAACAAAGTCATCAGAGATTTAATGCATGGTTTGTATCCAGTATTGATGACACTTAATTGGGGGATTGTTGATGTGCGTGATGTAGCCCACTCACACATTTTAGCAATGCAAACTGAGAGTGCCTCGGGGCGTTATTTGATCGTGAACGAAAACTGGAAAATGCGAGAGATGGTTAGCTTCTTAAAGAACGATCTCGGGTGCACGGATTACAAATTGCCTAAGATTGATCTTGATAGTCCATTCGGCACAAAAATCATGCATTTGCTTTCGTATACTCAGCCAAGCGGTAATGGTACTTACATGCGCTCACATATCGGCCAGCAAATGAATTTTGACAACGCTAAGGCTATAAACGAATTGGGGATCAAATACATTTCTATAAAAGAGAGTGTCGAGGCTGCAGTCGAAGATATGCTGAAGTGGGGACACTTGAAACCGCGTAAAGCAAACAAAATGGCTACCGCTTAATACGGTTTATGCTCTTGGTCAGGGTTTCGTTCATCTTTGGCGTTAACGCTGACCAAGATTCTTATTGATTTAAAATTCTATTACCAGATTCCCTAAGAAGCATTACTGCTTTTCGATCCGCTCCCCATCGATATTGATTCAAAACGCCTGAGCTTCTAATAACTCTGTGACAGGGTATAAGACACGCAACAGGATTGTTTGCGATTGCTGAAGCTGCTGCTCTCGCAGCTTTGACGTTACCAGAAGCTTCCGCGATTTGTTGATATGTTCGCAGCTCACCTTCAGGAATCGTTAATAAAGCTTCCCAAACCTTAACCTGAAAGACGCTTGCTTTAACAAATAAGGTTACGTTTTGGTTCGATTCACGATTAGAAAAGACTTGTTGGTTTAGCGTTTTAGCGAGGTTGTCCTCGCGAATAAACTCTGCGTTATGCCATTCTGACTCCAGTTCATTGATCAAATCATCTCGACTCTGCGAAGATGACGTGAACGCGAGTTTCATAATCCCTCTTTGGGTCGAAGCAAAAAGAGCATCCCCATATGGAGTTGGAGCAAAACCAAATGTTATCTCAAGATTTTTACCTCGTGATTTATACTCGCCAGGTGTTATGGACTCGATACGAACAAAGTTGTCGTACAGCCTGCTTTCAGAAGAATAGCCGAGCATGTCTGCAGTCTCAGCTACAGAATGGTTAGGCAGAAGCTCTTTGGCTTTCGATCTTGATATGGTTTGCAAGAATTGCTTTGGTGAGAGGCCAACCCACTCGGTGAATACGCGCTGAGCATGGCTCTCGCTCATACAGGCCCTTTGAGCTATATCTCTCAGCGTTGGTTGCTTGTTGCTTTGCTCGCA
Source organism: Oleiphilus sp. HI0067 (assembly GCF_001635735.1). Classification (NCBI taxonomy): domain Bacteria; kingdom Pseudomonadati; phylum Pseudomonadota; class Gammaproteobacteria; order Oceanospirillales; family Oleiphilaceae; genus Oleiphilus; species Oleiphilus sp. HI0067. The sequence goes on along the minus strand of NZ_LWFI01001166.1, from coordinate 25,921 downwards.
AAGAAACTGAATAAGCTTTTCTGCGTTTGTATAGTGTCGTGACGTTTCTAGTTCGTTCATACAGAAAACTTAACACACCTAAGACCTGAGGTATCACCCGATTCTTGCTCAATGGTCGAGTTAAATCCCCTGATCAAGCGCTTTGAATTAGATGCTTCTCTAATTCAGCACGAATATCGTTAGGTATCGGCTCGGACTTTTTATCTTGATGATTAAAGTGCACCATTGTCGCTAGACCTTTAGCGCACAATCTTTCGTTCTGCCAAGCTTCTTGATAAACCTGCAGGGAGCTGTTTCCTAGTTTTTTCACTCCAGTCTTGATCGTTACATCACTCGCGTAAAACATCTCGCCGGTATATTCCACTTCGACTTTCGCAAGAATGAGATTCCATTGTTTTGGATTTAACGAAGGAACAAATATCTTGAATATTGGTGTGCGGCTTTGTTCGAACCAAACTGGTAACGTGGCATTGTTGATATGACCAAGAGCGTCTGTTTCTGCAAAGCGAGGCTGGATAATCTGGGTAAACATAGAGGAAAGCTTATTTTTCTTATTGAAGGCTACGCCTGACGACTTACGCCAGGCGTATGGAAGAATTAGCCGATTTTAGGATCTAATTCGCCTGACTGATAACGCTCGAACATAGTTTCGAGACTAACAGCTTTGATTTTAGATGCATTGCCAGCAGTGCCGAATGCTTCATAACGCGCAACAACAATCTCTTTCATTGCAGAAACTGTTTCTTTCAGATATTTGCGTGGATCAAACTCTGAAGGGTTTTGCGCCAAGAAGCGACGAACAGCACCGGTTGAAGCTAAGCGTAGGTCAGTATCGATGTTTACCTTACGAACACCGTATTTGATACCTTCAACAATTTGCTCTACTGGAACGCCGTACGTTTCAGGGATTTCGCCACCGTACTCGTTGATCACTGCAAGCCACTCTTGCGGTACAGATGATGAACCGTGCATAACAAGGTGGGTATCTGGAATGCGTTCATGGATCGCTTTGATGCGGTCAATCGCAAGAATATCGCCAGTTGGTGGGCGAGTAAATTTGTAAGCCCCATGGCTTGTGCCACATGCAATCGCCAGTGCATCTACTTGAGTTTGTTTTACGAAGTCAGCTGCTTCTTCCGGGTCGGTCAACATCTGATCGTGCGTCAAAGTGCCTTCAGCTCCAATCCCATCTTCTTCACCGGCTTGGCCCGTTTCAAGAGAACCTAAACAACCAAGCTCGCCCTCTACAGACACACCGCAAGCGTGGGCCATTTCGACTGTGCGACGGGTTACATCGACGTTGTATTCATAGTCTGTTGGCGTCTTACCATCTTCACCAAGTGAACCGTCCATCATGACTGATGAGAACCCAAGTTGGATCGAACGCTGACATACTGCCGGTGATGTACCATGGTCTTGGTGCATAACAACAGGAATGTGCGGAAACTCTTCTGTCGCAGCAAGAATCAGATGACGAAGGAAAGGCGCGCCTGCATATTTACGGGCACCTGCAGAAGCTTGAACGATTACTGGGCTGTCTGTTTGATCCGCAGCTTCCATAATTGCGCGCATTTGTTCTAAGTTGTTAACGTTAAATGCTGGCACGCCGTAACCAAATTCCGCCGCGTGGTCTAGCATTTGACGCATGCTAATTAAAGCCATTGTATGCTCCTATTAAAGTAATAAATTAGTTCGATGCGCGCTTGGTAAGCATCGCAACTGCAGGTAAGGTTTTGCCTTCTACAAACTCAAGAAAAGCGCCGCCACCAGTTGAAATATATGAAACCTGATCGGCTATTCCGTATTTATCTACGGCAGCTAATGTATCACCACCTCCGGCAATCGAAAATGCTTCGCTTTCAGCAATCGCCATTGATAAGGCTTTGGTTCCTTCTCCAAACTGGTCGAACTCGAAAACGCCAACCGGGCCATTCCAAATAATAGTCCCTGCGTTTTTAATGATTTCGGCTAGCTTTGCAGAGGTTTCTGGGCCAATGTCGAAAATCATATCATCATCAGCAACCGCCTGAGCGCTCTTTCCTTCAGCTACAGCCGTCTCAGAAAATTCTTTACCGGTCACGACATCAGTTGGTGTTGGGATATCCGTTTTTTCCGACAGAGCTTTCGCGTTAGAGATCAAATCTTCTTCATATAACGATTTACCAACTGGATTGCCCGCCGCAGCAAGGAAAGTATTTGCAATACCGCCCCCAACAATAAGCTGATCAACTTTGTCTGATAGAGATTCTAATACCGTCAACTTAGTAGATACTTTTGAGCCACCAACAATAGCGACGAGTGGACGCTTTGGTGTATCTAGTGCGTGAGCTAGTGCTTCAAGTTCAGCTGCGAGTAATGGGCCTGCACAGGCAATCGGCGCAAATTGTCCGACACCGTGTGTTGAAGCTTGCGCGCGATGCGCAGTTCCAAATGCGTCCATGACGTATACATCACAAAGCGTAGCGTATGCCTTTGACAATGTCTCTTCGTCTTTTTTCTCACCCTTGTTAAAGCGAACGTTTTCGAAAAGCACTACATCGCCATCTTGAATATCTGATGGGACTTCCAAAGTCTTAAGTAAAGGAACATCTTTGCCGAGTAATGAAGAAAGATGATTAGCCACTGGCTTCAACGAAAATTCTTCTGCATATTCGCCTTCGGTTGGTCGGCCTAGGTGCGACATCAACATAACTTTTGCGCCCGCTTCAATAGCGGCTTTAATTGTTGGCAATGACGCGCGAATACGTGCATCGCTTGTTACTTTGCCATCTTTGACCGGTACATTAAGGTCTTCGCGGATCAAAACGCGTTTACCTTTAAGTTCTAGATCGGTCATTTTCGTTACGTTCATCTATCGTAATCCTATAAATGTTTATCAAGTTTTATGTATTCAATGTTTCGCTATTCAAACTGCACCAGTAGTCGGCAAGTTCAAGCATTCTATTCGCAAAGCCCCATTCATTATCAAACCAAACTAATAACTTGACGAGCCGACCTTGTGTAACACGGGTTTGGCTTCCATCAACCGTAGAGGAATGCGGGTCTTGGATGAAATCACTTGACGCAATGGGCTCCTCAGTATAGGCCACTATTGGATGTTTGAAGTGGGTGCAAGCATCACGCAGGATCGTATTGATCTCTTTAGGGGTGGTGTCGCGCGCTACCAGAGCTGTTAAATCAATCGCTGAGACATTAATTGTCGGAACACGCATGGCATTCGTTGATAATTTGCCCCGGAAAGACGGAACAATTCGTTCGATACCTTTATCAAGAGCGGTCTCTACAGGCACCATATTCGCCATTGCGCTTCGCGTTCGACGTAAGTCTTTATTGTGATATGCGTCGATCATAGGTTGATCATTCATGGCTGAGTGGATGGTCGTCATTGATGCTGACTCAATCCCTATGTTCTGGTCCAGCTCACATAAGATCGGAACGATCGCGTTTGTGGTACATGAAGCAGCGGATACAATCTTATCGTTGATATCCATAGTGTGCTCGTTCACACCAAACACAATTGTTTTGTCGATATCTGCTGACGCAGGTTGTGAGAAAAGAACTTTCTTCGCCCCGGCATCAATATGTTTCTGTGCATCCTCTCGCGTGCTATGCACACCGGTGCATTCAAAAACAACATCTACATCGAGTTCTTTCCAAGGTAAGGATTCGATGCCCTCTAGATGAGTTAGTCGGATATGATCATCACCTACAATTAGGGTGTCGTCATTGCATCGAACTGACTCACTGAAACGACCATGGGTTGTGTCGTATTTAGTTAGATACGCAATCGTATCTGCGTCTGCGAGTTCGTTAATGGCAACGATCGTAAAACTCTTACGTAACTCAGAATTCTGATACAAGGCGCGTAATACGCCCTGACCAATTCGTCCAAATCCATTTATGGCAATACGCCAAGACATACAGCTTGCCTTATCGTTTATAGGAGCTCTTCGGCAACGTTTAATACGTTTTCGACAGTAAATCCGAACTCTTCGAACAATTGATTTGCTGGTGCAGACTCACCGAAGGTTTCCATACCAACAATACGTCCATCTAAACCAACGTACTTGTACCAATAATCTGCGATGCCAGCTTCAACTGCTACGCGAGCAGTAACTTCAAGTGGAAGAACGCTTTGCTTGTATTCAGCACTTTGACGGTCGAACACGTCAGTTGATGGCATTGAAACAACACGTACCCTTGTGCCCTTCTCGATAAGCTTTTCTGCCGCTTCTTGCACCAAAGCAATTTCAGAGCCTGTCGCAATAAAGATAAGCTCAGGCGTACCATCGCAATCACGTAGTACGTACGCACCTTTTTCGATGTTTTCTACTTGCGTAGCATCGCGAGTTTGGTGAGGTAAGTTTTGACGGGAGAATACAAGAGAGCTTGGGCCATCTGTGCGTTCTACTGCTGACTTCCATGCTGCTGCAGATTCAACAGCATCACATGGTCGCCATGTATCCATATTTGGCGTCGTTCTCAATGAAGCAATCTGCTCTACTGGTTGGTGCGTTGGACCATCTTCACCCAAGCCGATTGAGTCATGCGTAAATACGAAAATTGAACGTTGCTTCATCAATGCAGCCATACGCACTGCATTACGCGCATATTCCATGAAAATCAGGAAGGTCGCACCGTAAGGAATAAAACCACCGTGTAACGCAATGCCGTTCATTATTGCTGACATACCGAATTCTCGAACACCGTAGTGGAGATAATTACCCGAAGCATCTTCAGCTGTAACAGCTTTTGATTCGCTCCACATTGTAAGGTTCGATGGTGCGAGATCCGCAGAGCCCCCCATAAACTCGGGAAGAAGTGGGCCAAATGCGTTTAGTGTGTTCTGAGAAGCTTTGCGGCTAGCAACTGTATTTGCATCGACCTGGCACTGATCAATGTAAGCTTTCGCTTTCTCAGAGAAATCTTCCGGTAGGTCGCCAGATAAGCGGCGTGCCAATTCGAGCGCTAACTCAGGGTAAGCCTCAGCATAAGCCGAGAACTTCTCTTCCCATGCATCTTCGAGCTGCTGGCCTTTATCTTTTGCATCCCACTGTGCATAGACATCTTCAGGTACTTCAAATGCACCGAATTCCCAGCCTAACTTCGCACGCGTTGCAACGATCTCTTCTTCACCTAATGGTGCGCCGTGGCAATCTTCTTTACCTTCTTTATTTGGCGAACCAAAGCCAATGATTGTTTTGCAGCAAATCAATGTTGGTTGAGTGGTGTTCGCTTTCGCCTGTGCAATCGCTGCTTCAATTGCGTCTGCATCATGGCCATCTACTGCAGGAATTACTTGCCATCCGTATGATTCAAAACGCTTAGGCGTGTCGTCTGTAAACCAGCCTTCAACTTCGCCATCAATAGAAATGCCGTTGTCATCATAAAATACAACAAGTTTGCCGAGGCCTAGAGTACCCGCAAGAGAGCATACTTCGTGCGAAATACCTTCCATAAGGCAGCCGTCACCAGTAAAGGCGTAAGTGTAGTGATCAACGATGTCGTGACCATCTTGATTAAACTGGGCAGCCAAAGACTTTTCTGCGATCGCCATGCCTACTGCATTTGCAATACCTTGACCAAGAGGACCTGTAGTTGTCTCAACACCTGGCGCATAGCCATATTCAGGGTGACCAGCCGTTTTAGAATGTAATTGACGGAAGTTTTTCAGATCATCAATGCTTAAGTCATAACCAGTCAGGTGCAGCAGTGAATAGATAAGCATCGATCCGTGACCATTTGACAAAACAAAGCGGTCACGATTTACCCAATGTGGATTCGTTGGATTGTGATTTAAGTGGCCGTTCCATAGGACTTCGGCAATGTCGGCCATCCCCATTGGTGCTCCTGGATGTCCAGATTTTGCTTTCTGAACCGCATCCATACTCAATGCGCGGATTGCGTTAGCTAGATGACGTCGTGATGACATTCCAATTCTCCTAGGGGTAAATACATTAATAAGGCCAAAAACGGCGCAGTATTTTCGCTTAATTCAAGCGCACGAGCAACAGTCAGGAAGAGTAAATCGACTCACTCTGCCCTTGATTTATGTTATTTATTGAGAAACTTACTTAAACTGCATGTGTTGTGCTCTGAGCAAGATCTAATAGCTCTCTTAATGCCACGGAATACATCGCGTATTCAGCATCATCGCTCGCTTTAAGTTCAGTTAAAGTGGACTGCCATCGAAACACTAAATCTTCATGCTGCTCCATCCAAGTATTAATGCGTTTCGCGATGTCTTTAGGAGCGCCTTTCATAGCAAGAAGCCCGCTTGTAAGCGCGCGCTGTTGCCAGTCAAGATCTTCTCTAAATGCTTCCCTTGCAAGTGCCTGCCAGTGGGTTGAAGGGCTCAATCGATCGATCTGTTGGGCGAACCAATTAAGATCGAGGTAGTCGCCAATGCCGTAATACACTTCAGCCACGCGCTCTAAGCTTGCATTTGAGGCTTCATGCGCTTCAATAATCCCGAGAGCGGCATAACTCAACGAAGCTCCCGCAATTGTACTAGCTAACTCATCGGGAACACCCTGTTCAGTTAAGGATGTGAACCGAGCGTTCCAGCTTTCTTTCACTTCACCTCTCAAGTAATCAGGCAAATGCGCCGAAATCTGTGACACACCAGAGGCAAATCTTTCTATGTTTGCTAAGACGTGTAGCTCTGAGCGGCGATTGCGGATAAGCCAGCGAACTGATCGCCGTATCAAAGTCATTAAACTTAGCATCATGTCGATCTGCACGGTTGCAGGCACTTTATAATCAAGCGCCTCAATAGACTCCCAATAATGATCGAGTTTGAATACGTCTTTCGCAATCAAATATGCAAGCGCAATTGATGTCGCATTCGCGCCCGTAGAGGTATGAAGCCGCTCAACAAAAGAAATGCCCATGTGGTTGACCATATCATTGGCGACCTGCGTTGCGACAATCTCACTGTGTAACTGGTGCTGGCTAATCTGCTCGCCGAACTTCTTATTCAAGCGCGAGGGAAATACATTGAATACTTCTTTTGCAACGTAAGCATCTGATGTGAAACATGAATCGTTTAGCAGCTCTTTGAGATCACCTTTCACATACGAAATGAGCACTGCTAGCTCAGGGCGAGTCAAGCCGGAACCGATAGATTTTCTTTCCACCATTTCCTCTTCGAGGGGTAAGAACTCTAACTCTCGGTTCAACTTGCCTGCTAGCTCCATGGAATTCATTAAGCGGCGATATTCTTCAGTGCGAGCAATCGCTTCGTGCGAGGCGATACTAATAGCTTGTGTTTGTCGATAATTGTGGCGCAACACATGTTCAGCAACATCATCTGTCATGTCGTGCAGTAATTTATTGCGCTGTTTATCGGTCATATCTCCGTCAGCAACAACACCACCCAGCAAAATTTTGATGTTTACTTCGTTATCAGAACAATCCACGCCAGCGGCGTTATCAATAAAGTCAGTATTCAACAACCCGCCGTTTTGAGCATACTCAATGCGCGAGCGCTGGGTCATCCCTAAATTACCACCCTCGCCTATGACTTTGACGCGAAGCTCTTCGCCATTTACGCGCAAGCCGTCGTTTGCCTTGTCTCCGCAATCTGTATGTGCTTCGGTTTTAGCCTTAACATAAGTTCCAATCCCTCCAAACCACAACAGATCTGAATCTGCTTTCAGTAAGCGATTGATCAATATCATTGGCGCTAGACTGTCTTCTTCTGCATCGATCAGCTTTTTGATCTCAGGACTCAATGGGATAGATTTAGCATCTCGTCTGAACACACCCCCGCCACGAGATATCAAGTCTTTGTTGTAATCATCCCAAGACGATCTCGGCAATTCGAAAAGCCTTTTTCTTTCTTTAAAGGATCGCTCAACATCTGGATTAGGATCGATAAATATATGTAGATGGTTAAATGCTGCGACCAGTTCTGTCTTGTCGGACAAAAGCATTCCATTGCCGAACACATCGCCGGACATGTCACCGATGCCAACACAACTAAAAGTTTCTTTTTGGATATCTTTTCCAAGCTCTTTAAATAATCTTTGAACAGATACCCACGCACCTCTTGCGGTAATACCCATTTTTTTGTGGTCGTAGCCTTGGCTGCCACCAGATGCAAATGCATCGCCTAGCCAATGCCCCCGATCCAAAGATATTTGATTTGCGATATCTGAGAATGTCGCAGTACCTTTATCAGCGGCCACAACCAAGTAATAGTCATCTTCATCATGACAAACTGTATTTTTTGGATGAACCACCTTTTGCTTGACCAAATTGTCGGTGACATCGAGCAATGCTGAGATAAAGATTTTGTAGCATTCAACACCTTCTTTAAGAAACGCATCTCTGTCGTTCTGCGGAAGTTGTTTTGCGACAAAGCCGCCTTTCGCTCCAACCGGCACGATAACTGAATTTTTTACCTGTTGAGCTTTTACTAGACCCAAGACTTCCGTTCTATAGTCTTCATTTCGATCTGACCAACGTAAGCCACCACGAGCAACACGGCCACCCCGTAAGTGCACGCCTTCAATTCGGGGCGAATACACAAATATTTCAAACATCGGTACAGGCAGTGGCACATCAGGAATGAGGCGCGGTAATAATTTAAATGATAGGTAGGCCTTTGCTGCGCCTTGTTCAGCTTGGTAGAAATTGGTCCTAACGGTTGCCTTAATCAAAGACAGATACAGTCTTAAAATTTTATCTTCTGTAAGGTTTGGCACTGATTCTAGTGCGTCGTTGATGAGGTTTTCTAACTCACCGCCTCGCTCTTCTCGTTCAGCAACTTTTAAACCCTTCGGATTAAACCTCACATCAAACAATTCAAGTAAAAGCCTGACAATCGCTCCATTTGCAATCAGAGTGGATGAAATAAGCTCTTGAGAGTTACTGACTCGAATTTGACGCATATACCGTGCATAACTTCTAAGTACAGCGATTTGGCGCCAATCTAGATAGGCGCTTGCAAGCAACCTGTTGAATCGGTCGTTTTCGGCGCGTTGAGCCCATATTTCTTTAAATAATTCTTCAAACTGCGCGCTAATTGCAGATAATTCTACGTCAGTCTGGCCCTGACTTTCCAACAAGAAATCATGAATCCAGACACTGTTTGCATCGTCATTCTTAACGATAAACGGGCTTTCACCAATGACATTGAAGCCCATGTTTTCAAATATGGGCAGAACTTCTGATAAGGTGACGGGGGTATCCGAAAAGAACAGTTTGCAATGAAACTTCGACGCAGGTTCCGACATCGCCCGATAAAAGCTCATTTCAAAACCAGGTGAGCCGATAATTTTATCGATGTGCTGCAGATCTAAAGATGCTCTCCGTGCGGTGAACGCTTCGCGGTAACTGGCATTAAACCCTTGTCGGTATTGCTTCGCTAAATGAACGCCTTTTTCTTCGCCGTATTGATCATTTAATGCAGCCTCCAAATCATCAAACCACGAAACGACTGTGCTCATTATCTTCTTTCTAATGGAGTCGTAAACTTCTTTAGATGGTGGCGTTTCGCTGAGTTTTACGTTGAACTGCGTTCGTGCAAGAGGAGATTCCGAAAGATGCGTATTGAAGTCAATGTCTTCCGCGTTCAAATCTTTGGCCAGTATGTTCTGTAGTTTTAACCTGAGATCGGTATTGAACAAGTCGCGAGGTACGTATACTAAAACACTCACGAAGCTGCCAAAGGCATCTTCGCGCATATACACGTCTACCTTGCGACGCTCTTGCGCATACAAAGCAGCCTGCAACGCACTAGTAAGACGCTCGGTCGAAACCTGAAATAATTCGTCGCGCGGAAAGGTTTCTAACAGTTGTCTGAACTCTTTTCCGCTGTGATCTTTCTCGTTGTAGCCTGAAAGATCGATAGCTTCTTTCGCTTTCTCTCTTAAAAATGGAATACGAGAAACTTCTTCGTTAAACACGCGTGCTGTGTACAGTCCGATGAAACGTCTCTCACCGATGACTTCTCCATCGTCATTAAAACGCTTTACTACTATGTAATCCGGGTATGCAGGACGATGAACGCGGGCGCGTCGGGAGGACTTCGCAAACAAGAGTATGTCGGGTCGCAAAATATGCTCTGCAACTGATTCTGGTATTTCTGCCAAATCCAAATTTTCTTGCGTCCGATGCGCGTGCTTAAGAATGCCTAATGCAGAATCATCGTTTCGAACCAGTAGTGATTTAGTCTTAGTTTTTTTGAGGTCATACTCGATATACCCCAAAAAGCTAAAGCGGTTATCAGATAGCCAAGATAAAAAGGCAGTCGCTTCTAATAGTTCTTTCTCCGTAGCGCGGGAGTGACCTTTTTCTTTCCAGCTATCTGTTATGGCAGTGACTCGCCCAAGCATTTCGTCGTAGTCATCTACTGCATCGGCAACTTCACTCAAAACGGATTCAAGCTCCGCCTTTAAGCTAGTCAATTCTTCTTGACTGTTAACCCGATCAACCTCAATAACCATTAACGCTTCAACATTGCATTTAGGACTTGATGAGGCGTTATCAATCGCTTTTAAAGAGCCCTTGTCATCACGTGTTGTATGCAAAATGGTATGTTGAATGCCTTGCACTCGCAGATTCTTATCAGCAAGCGCCATTCTGATAGAGTCAACGATAAACGGAATGTTGCGCATGAGCACGCTTATAACGGTGTGCGGGCTTTGCCATCCGCTGACCTCAAGTCCAGGGTTGTCGATTTGCACAATCGCATCAGTCTTAAGTGACGAGTTGACTAGACGCCATTTGCTAACAAAATAGCCAAATACATCGACGATGGACTTACCAACAAACTCCTGGGTATAGGCTGATGCCAATACATATTCGATAAAATCGATAAGAGGTTTCTGCTCTTGTTTTGGCATTGTTGATGCCGCGTGCTTACTAAGAATTTCAAGTATTTCTTTTTGTTCCTGAGTTTCTATCAATTTCATGTTTAGCAAAAACCTCGAAAGTCGTTGTCAATCCCGCTAATTCACAATTTTATGAGACGTTTTAGAATGTCGATTAAGAATAGTTCATAGGGCTGAAATTGCGTATTAACGCGCCATGCAATAACGTGGCTACCTTGTAACAATCAATCAGTTGAGACTCATCCAACATGCAAGCCAATCAAGTATTTTCGTCTCTAAAGATGCAACTGTCGTCAACCATCATTGGACAGGAGCATTTGGTGGACTGTTTGCTGATCGCATTGCTAGCCGATGGCCACTTGCTTGTAGAGGGGGCGCCAGGGCTTGCAAAAACAAAGGCAATTAAGTCTTTGTCTGATCATATTGAAGGCGACTTCCAGCGTATTCAATTTACACCGGATTTGTTGCCTTCTGATATTACAGGCACCGAGATCTATCGAATGGAAACAAACTCGTTCGAATTTCAGCGCGGACCGATTTTTCACAACCTCGTACTTGCAGATGAAATTAATCGTGCCCCAGCTAAAGTACAAGCCGCTTTGCTTGAAGCAATGGCGGAGCATCAAGTGAGTGTAGGTAAACAGACATACCCGCTTGATGATTTATTTTTAGTGATGGCAACACAAAACCCAATTGAGCAAGAAGGCACTTACCCTCTCCCTGAAGCGCAGCTTGACCGTTTTCTCTTGCATGTAACGATCGATTATCCATCTGCGGAAGCAGAAAAGCTTATTTTGCGTTTAGTCCGAGATGAGCTCAAGAAAGCCGCCAGTGAAGCTGAGTCTGGAATCACATTAAGTAAAGCGGTTATCCAACAAGCACGACAAGAAGTTTTGGGTATTCACATGTCTGAAGCTGTTGAGGATTATATTATTTCCCTTACGACGGCGACGCGAGAGCCAAGAAGATTTAGCGAAGAGCTTGCACGTTGGGTCGAATTTGGTGTGAGCCCCAGAGGCACAATTTCACTCGATCGTTGTGCACGGGCCTACGCATGGATTAAAGGAAAAGACTTCGTCTCACCTCAAGATGTGAGTGCTGTGATCCATGATGTTTATCGCCACAGAATTCTGCTTAGCTTTGATGCCGAGGCAGAAGGCGTATCTATAAATGATGTTATCGACCATTTGTTGTCGTGCGTCCCCGTCGCATAAGCTTTCATCACGATCGTGCGCGTAATATCCGACAAATTGATCAACGCAGGTGTTTATGTCAGCGTTGAATCGCTCGTTAAACTGAGTTCGACAGCGCGTCGTTTGAGTTATTTTCGGGCGCGTGTTGTTAAGCAGCAACAAGCCGGCTCGCATCACTCCCGCTTCAAGGGGCGCGGGATGGAGTTCGCAGAAGTACGTCCCTATCAAGCGGGTGACGATGTGCGAAGCATCGATTGGCGTGTAACTGCGCGCAAACAATCTACGCATACAAAGCTATTCCAAGAAGAGCGAGAGCGTCCTGTTGTGGTTATCTGTGATCAGAGCGCTTCTATGTTTTTTGGTAGCCGCGGCTGTTTAAAATCTGTACTCGCAGCGCGATGTGCAGCACTATTGTCTTGGAGTGCGTATGCGCATAATGATCGCGTAGGCGGAATAATTTTTAACGATCAACAACTACTCACTATCAAACCCGGTCGTAACCGCAAGTCTATTCTTCAGTACATCAACCATGTCGTTGCGTTAAACAACGAACTAAGTGCAGAGACCTCGGCATCAGCGCCTCAACTTAATCGAAATCAACAGTTCACCCTAGCGCTCAAAGAAGCTTGCCAAGTCATAAAGCCGGGTACCTTGATATTTGTTATTAGTGATTATCACAAGCTTGATGCCACCGGCGAGCGCCATCTAAATACTTTGGCTAAGCATAATGAGCTTGTATTGCTACGCTGCACAGACCCCTTAGAAAAGAATTTGCCAACAGGGGGGGCACTTCCGGTGTCGGATGGCGATCATACCTTTTACATTCGCGGACAAGACGAGGGTGCTCGTAAGGTCTTATCTAATTGGGATGAAGCAATTACTAATCGCGTCGAACAGCTGTCGCGTAATAGGGATGTAAATGCTTGGGAGTTGAACACGAATCTCGACTTTGAGCATCAACTTGCTGAAATTTCTCGGCAAGTTTCGTTAGGAGCATCATCGCGATGAACGAGCTCCCTATTCACGACATTATTACTCAGCCTGCTATTTCATGGTGGCCGCCATCTATTGGTTGGTGGGTGCTTGCCGCTCTACTAATTACACTTATTTTTGTGACCGTTAGATTCATTTTTGTGCGTCATCGCAATAACCAATGGAAGCGTGTTGCGCTAGCTAAGTTCGAGACTCTTAAATCGCAGGAGTCTCAGACAGTTCAATTAAATCAAGATATTCAAATCTTGTTGAAACAAGTAATTAGTTATGTCGAGAAAGATTCTAGTATCAAATCGCGTCATGGCGCTGAATGGGAAAATTGCTTGTCTTCGCATATTCCTTTGCTCGACCAAGCCGCGTTAGATGCTCTTGGTGATGGAAATTACAGGGCATCGCCAAATCGTATCGATGAACAAGCATTAGAGGACATTGAACGCTGGCTTAGGAAGATAAAATGCTAGATTATCTCTCTCAGCTTGAATTGCTCTGGCCCTACGCTCTCCTGCTTGCTTTCGCACCGTTGCTGTTGCAGATACGGAAAGATAGGAATTCGGATGATGACAGCGTTTCAAATGCACCATATATTCACGCATACGTTAATGCGCACTCGGAATACGGTTTTACTCAGTCGCAAACCGGCAGACTTCATAAACGCAAAAAGTCTATTTTAATTTTGTTGTGGCTTTTGCTCGTTATAGCGCTAAGTCGTCCACAACTGCTAGGCCCCGCGGTCGAGCTCCCGCTTGAAGGGCGCGACCTAATGCTTGCCATAGATATCTCTCCGAGCATGAAAGAAGAAGATATGCCTTTGGACGGTTATCGTGCAACGCGCTTAGATGTCGTTAAATCTGTTGTCGGTGAGTTTACAAGTAAACGACAAGGCGACAGATTGGGTCTGATTCTGTTCGGCACAGAGCCTTATATTCAGTCTCCTTTATCCTTCGACACCAAGACGATCAACACCCTGCTTCAAGAGGCGTTTCTTGGAATGGCGGGTCAAGCTACTGCGATCGGTGACGCGATTGGTCTAGCGGTCAAACGTTTAAAAGATCGTCCTGAGCAAAGTCGCGTTTTAATTCTTTTAACTGATGGTGCAAATACTGCTGGAGAGATCCCTCCTGAAAAGGCCGCAGAGCTCGCAGGTAGTCTTGGCATTAAAATATACACTGTCGGCATTGGTGCAGATGAAATGCTGCAACGGAGTCTATTTGGAACGCGCCGAGTTAACCCCTCGGCCGATCTCGATGAGGACTTGTTAAAGCAAGTCGCTGCAACAACGAATGGCGAATACTTCAGAGCACGCAATGTAGAGGAATTAAAAGAGATCTATACCTTGATTGATCAGCTAGAACCTATTGAATCAGATGTAAGAATCTTTCAGCCGAAGCAAGCGATCTCACATTATTTTCTTGCTCTCGCACTACTGATTTTTAGTGCTTACAAGCTTGTCGTTTTACTCCAAAGAGCAAGCCGCCAGTCTAGTATGCGTGAGAAACAAGATGCTTGATCTAATTCTTCCTCATTTTCTCCGACCGGATTTTTTGTATTTATACCTAGCTTTACCCTTTGTTTGGTGGTTGCTAAAACGTGGCGCAACGCAAGACAATTCCTGGACGAAACATATCGACTCAACACTGCTAGAGGCAATTCAGGGCGGAACTCTTGAAGTCGGGAAAAAAACTAAGCAACCGTCTCGAGCCATCGGCGTCATAATTTTTGCTCTCTTGATTTTTGCCTTATCCGGCCCGAGCTGGAAGCAAACGAAAACACCTTCAGTCCAGCCGAGTGATAACGCTGTTGTAATTTTAGACTTGTCACTATCTATGATGGCGGAGGATACCGCGCCTTCGCGTCTCGTCCGTGCAAAGCAAAAAATAATAGATTTGTTGAAACTGCGATCTGGTGGATCAACTGCACTCATTGCCTTCTCGGGCGATAGTTTTGTCGTCACTCCGCTCACTGACGACACAAATACGATTGAAGCCAATCTAAAAGCACTAGCACCTCTAATAATGCCTGTTATTGGGAGTCGACCTGACTTAGCTGTTACGCAGGCAGTTTCTGTAATGGAAGATGCTGGATTCAACCAAGGTCGAATTTTTTTATTTACTGATGGCGTCGCAGAGCATCACTCGAAACGCATAACCGAAACATTAAATTCTAAGCTTTTTTCGCTAGATATTATTGGTGTCGGAACCGAATTAGGCGGCCCCATCAAGCTTCCGGATGGACGCGGATATCTTAAAGACAAAGGCAGTGTTGTCATTCCGAAGCTAGAGATGGCTCAATTAACATCGCTGGCTACATCTCATCGTGGCCAAGCAGAACGCTTGAGTCTGGATAGTAGTGATCTATTAAATCTCAGAGCCGACGATCTGAGCACGGAGCTTAATCCGGAGCTCAATGAACGGGAATTCGATCAATGGCAAGACATGGGATATATCTTTTTAGCGATTGCTCTGCCAATCATTCTATTAGCTTATCGCCAAGGTGCACTGCTGCTTGTTTTGATCTTTATACTTCCTGACGAAGCGTCTGCATTTAGTACAGATACATTATGGAAAAGCAATGACCAGCAGGCGCAAGAACTCTATGAGAGCGGCGACTTCGAAGGTGCCGCCGAACAATTTGAAAGCCCGCTACATAAAGCAGATGCGTATTATCGTGCAGAAAAGTATCAACAAGCTGCAGATATTTACCGGACTTATGAAGATGCGACAAGTCAATATAATTTAGGAAATTCCGCCCTACTCCAAGGCAATGTTGATGAGGCGATTAGTGCTTATGAGCAAGCGTTGAACCTTAAACCTCAGTTCACCGAAGCGGCAGAAAACAAAGCGATCGCTGAGCAGATTAAGCAACAGCAAGAACAGCAGAACCAAGATGAACAGCAGAACCAAGACGGTCAACAGAATCAAGACGGTCAACAGAATCAAGATGGTCAACAGAATCAAGACGGTCAACAGAATCAAGACGGTCAACACAATCAAGACGGTCAACAGAATCAAGACGGGCAACAGAATCAAGACGGTCAACAAAATCAAGACGGGCAACAAAACGCTGAGAAGAATGGCGATGATTCGGGAACTCTTCAAAACACTGATGATATTAAAGATCAGAACGAGGAACAATCTAATGCCGCCTCGCAACAGACTAGTAATGATGAGACGAACGAAAAACTTAGTGCACAACAATCACAAGCGCTCGATGAGCTTGATCAACAGCAAGCTGGCAGTGATGATAGTGGTGAGTTTGCTGCCTACAGTGATCAGTTGAGTGATGAAGAACGTCGCTCATATGAGCAATGGATGCGCAGAATACCTGACGACCCTTCTGGTTTGTTAAGGCGTAAATTTGAACAACAGTCTCGCGACAGAAATAACCAAAACAATCCTGAGGAGCCATTATGGTAAAGGCGCTCTTTCACTCATTTATGAACATCTCGTTCTTATACTTATTAGTAATGATGCCCAATGTGCATGCTGCAGATGAGACAACTCTCGATATCAGTATCGACAAAGATAAGTTGTATCAGAACGAAATTTTAAACCTCACCGTTACAGCGCGAGCCGAAATGGGCTTTGTTGGTGGCTTGATGAGTTTAGGAGGTATGCAAATAGATGCACCTGACTTCCCTAATCTCGAAGAAACCTGGACGATATTAGACCGTCGCCAAAGCTATAACATGCAATCGATTAACGGTAAAACTGAGAGCCTTATTACCTGGCGTTATGCACTAAGCCCAAAAAGCTCCGGAAGCTTAACAATCCCAGAAGCCAGCTTTAAGGACGCAAAGAGCGCGCCGGTTAGCATTGAAGTAATTGCAGGGAATCGTCCGCATAGTGATGCTCAGCCACCATCTGTATTTTTAAAAGCGAGTATCGATAAACCAAGCCCCTACCTGCAA
The DNA here is from genome assembly GCF_001635735.1 of Oleiphilus sp. HI0067. Classification (NCBI taxonomy): domain Bacteria; kingdom Pseudomonadati; phylum Pseudomonadota; class Gammaproteobacteria; order Oceanospirillales; family Oleiphilaceae; genus Oleiphilus; species Oleiphilus sp. HI0067. The sequence continues at coordinate 8,987 of NZ_LWFI01001166.1, read as the reverse complement.
GAACAAATTATTTATACTCTCGAGCTCTACACGCTCGGCGAAGCTCGTGGCGATATGTCTGAACCACAAAATTCAGATTTTATTATCGAGCCATTTGGAGAAACGTCCAAGACTTACAAAATGGCATACAACCAGCGCTACGAAGTATACGAACGACGTTATTTGCTGTTCCCGCAAAAAAGTGGCGCACTAAGTCTTGCGGGCCCTGAATTCACCGGAACCGTCGTTGATTCTAGGACTCGTCGAAGAGCTCGTGCTCGCGAGTTAGCAAACTCAGTCGAGTTCGACGTAAAACCGCCTCCCGCAGAATTTTCAGGCAAAACGTGGCTTCCAGCATCAAGCCTGGCGCTCACTCAATCGTTCGACCCTGAGATCTCAACGCTTGAAGTGGGCGGATCGGTAACGCGAACGGTGACATTATCTGCATTAGGTTTGCTTGGCTCTGCGCTACCCGAACTAGCGCCTCCGTCGTCTAATGCGCTCAAGGTATATCCTGATACGCCAGAACTCGACACGATTGAACACTCAGCTGGAGCACAAAGTCAGCGCAAGGAACGACATGCGCTGGTTGCCGTTTCGCCAGCGCAAGCGATCCTACCTGCACTCGAAATAAAATGGTGGGATACGGTAAATGATGTAGAGCGTGTTGCACGTCTACCAGAACAGTCTATCGACGTTGTCGCGGCTTCTAGACTTGGCACTGAGCAAGACCTTAACACGCCAGACTCGTCGGCTCTTGATCAAAACTCTGAGGATTCAAGCTCTAGCTCTGAGCTTTCGGCGCTAAATTCTGAGGCAGAGACTACACAAAGCACCTCAGAACAGGTTGTGTCTAGTTCCTCGTATCTATGGCCTATCGCAATAGTTTTAGTACTAATTTCTTGGGGTGCTCACGCTACTTGGTTATATAGGAAACTTCGACGAGATAATACTCAACAAGAACGCAAGCCCAATAGAGAACAAGATATTTATGATGAGTTGATCCATTTGATTGAGCGTTCCGACATGCGGTATTTGAGTCTATTTCACACATGGTCCAGACAACTCGATCGCATCTCGTCATTAGATCAAAATGATGCAAAACAAATTATCGCTCGGCTAGAAGCGGCAAAGTATTCCGCACAACATGATAATGAATCATATAAGCAGGATGAAAAACAATTGTTAGCAGCGGTGAAAGCTCTGCATAAGTTGAGCATGTCTGGCTCACGTTCTGGTAAATCTGATCGGTACGGACTAAAACCATTCTACCCTGTTTAACATCTTAATAAGGCAGCTAAAGATGAAGTGCCATGATCCTTGCGGAGCATGTTGTATCGCGCCAGAGATAACAAGTGCTTTACCAAATATGCCAGACGGAAAGCCAGCCGGAGTCCGGTGCGTTAATTTGGATTCCGAAAATCGCTGTATGGAATATGAAAAAAGACCTAAGGTGTGCCGCGAATTTAACCCTACAGAATATACATGCGGTGATTCATTTGAAAACGCTTTACGATTAATCAGCGAATTAGAAGCAGCAACTAAGAGCTGAGTTGTTTGCGAAGAAAGTTGGTTTTAATCGATATAGAAATTATCGAGCTGGTTTGATTTTCAAACCACCAGAAAACAAAAAACCCGCGATCAAGCGGGTTTTTTACTGAGCAGCGTTAGCTAATTACTACACGCCGAGCGTTTCAACTAGTACGGCTTTAATTACGAAGCCCGCCGCGCCCATGCCTAGTGCAGCAAAAAGAACCATTGTGCCGAATTTCCCAGCATCTGATTTCTTAGCTAAATCCCAAACGATATAAGCCATGTAAGCGATAAGCGCCGTTATACCGATCGCTAAGCTCCAAGTTTCAAAGGTCTCTACAGACATATTCGCACCTATTTAATCTAAGTAATGAAAAATTTTGGGTGGATTCTAATTGATCTAGATCAAATTACTAGTGCTAATACAGTGATATCAGAGATAAATCGTAGTGAATAATAATTAAGCAATTGTGCGGTCAGGTAAATGGCTTATCTGTCGCGATAATATTGCCTTGCAATTTTATCTGCGTCTCGAAATATCCAATATGAAAATCGCCATCGCCACATATTTAAGATTGTTTTAACGAAGCCTTCTGTTTCCCATTTCCTGGCGGACGTAATGGAGCGAAACGTAAACTGCTGCGGTTTAGAGCGTTCTTTTAAACGAATCGATATTTCAACATCTTCCATGAGGATTTGCTCTGGAAAACCTCCGAGAGCCTCGAAGACACTTTTTTTGATTACTTGTGTTTGGTCACCCGTACATATGCTGCTTAATCCAGATCGCCAACGAATCATAAAACTCAAAAAACGAAAATGAGGTGCGTGGTTATCAAATTCAAGCGAACCATATCCCCACGAGCAATCAGAACGACTAAAGTCCTTAAGCTGTTGATCATTGAACAATTCAATGGTCGTGTCTGCGTGAACAAACATCAGAATGTCGCCTGAAGCATGCTTAGCACCAAAATTCATTTGATATGCTCGGCCAGGACGATCACTCATTAAATAACGAGCTTTTGATAGTTGCAGAGATTCAAATCGAGCGCGTGTATCATCGGTGCTAGCAGCATCCACTACGACCAATTCGTGAAGGTTGTTTCCGAGATTATCCAATAATGAGCTTACAGAACGAATTATCGAGTCCTGCTCGTTATGAACAGGAATTACGACACTCAATCTTGTGTTAGCCGGAGAGGTATTCATTAAAGACGACTGGCTTACAGCGCGCCACCACAGCTACTACCCTGACCTGCCGTGCAACCATAACAATGCTCACCTATGACAATAGGATGACCGTCTAAGTTCGTTTCGAACAGTTCACTGACATGCAGTGCTGAATTGTCACTTGCTATGATGTTTTTATCTTGCGAGTGGATAGGTAATTCAAGCATTTGGTTAAAATCACAATCATAGACATAACCTTTCCAATCGACGCTTAAGGTGTTTCGACACATCACAGCGTCAACATTGCTTGGCGAATACGCGTCTTTTAGGAGCGTCATATAATCATTGAACCCACCTTTTGCCAGCAGCACGGCGCCAAAGCGAGCAATTGGCATATTTGTAATCGTATAGAGATCATCGAATTTTATTTCGAAATTACTAAATAAATGCTTCTGATAATCAGCTTTAAGTTTGTCCTGAGGAGGCGGTAAGAAGGCGCCATTAGGGTTATAAACCAAACTTAGTTTTTTGTCGTCGTCGCCAATCCCGTAGCCGAGCGCATTGAGCAGGTTCAGCGCCTTTATGCTTCCGTCAAATGTTCCCTTTCCACGCTGAGCATCGACGTTGTCTTCTGTGTAACATGGAAGTGAGGCAACGATCTCAACATCATTGTCAGCTAGAAATTGTGCTAAGTATTCTTGTCCTGGCTCGAGCAGAACGGTGAGGTTACAGCGATCCATCACATGCACGTTTCGTTTTCGGGCCTCCGACACAAAGTATCTAAAGTGAGGGCTTAATTCTGGTGCTCCACCAGTCAAATCGAGCGTATTAATTCCGTGCAGATCGATCAGTCGCAACAATTGATCGACGGTCTCTTTGCTCATTAACTCGGTGCGTGTTGGCCCCGCATTCACATGGCAATGTGTACAACTTAGATTACAGAGATACCCCAAGTTGACCTGCAATACTTCTATATTACGTCGTTTGATTTTAGGGAAATCGCTATCTAACAAAAGAGGGCGGGTATCGCGCATATAATTATATCTTCGTCTTAATAATCATTTGTCTGAAATTGTGTTTTAAAGACACCTTAGAACCAAAATAAGTTCCGTGTCCTTAGAATTTATTTGAACTTCTAAATTCAGAGGGCGTACATCCAAACCATCGCTTAAATACGCGTGAGAAATTCGATGCTTCTACATATCCAACACTTAAAGCAATACTCTCAATACTCTGATTTGTATCACTCAAACGCAACAGAACAAGCTCTTTTCTTACTTCATCTAACAAGCTTTGAAAGCTTGTGTTATCGCGTTTTAACTTTCTAATAAAGGTACGTGTAGACATAGCAAAATGTTCAGAGACGTCTTCTTGTTGTGGAAAGCGCTCACTAAACTCAAAGAGGAAGTGCTTGACCTGTCGAGAAAATTCACCGCCTTTGTTTTCTTGATCAATTAATAACTGACACTCTCGTTGTGCATTACGAAACGCATACTGATCCGCCGTAAGGGTTTGTTCATCCAGAGCTTTGCTTGGTAATACAACCTTGAGCGTTTCATTACCTAACACAATGGTCGCACCACCAAATTTAGTTCGATAACGGTCAATATCTGACAATACGTTTACTGGCAAGTGGACCTCAAGTTGAGAGATCTGCTTACCTGTCGATTTCTCGTAAAAATCTAGCAATGACCCAATCACCATTGTGCTTACAAATAAATTTAGATTTTCTAAATCAAAGTCTGGAACGATCGTGAGTGTTGTATAGCCATTTACATCGGAAACACCCATTTTGATGATTGCGATGCGCGTCGCTAGCATCTGTTGGATTAGAAAGAACATTTGTCGAACCGTGGGGGCTGAGATTGCGCCATAGCCCAGAGGCCCGTGCGCGCTCGACTGACTTATCGTTGATATATCGAGTGCTAGGTCATCTGAGCCAGACAAATGCTCTGCTTTCGCATATAACCTTTTAAACTGCTCAAAACTAACATACTGGCTGCTATCGATGAGCTGCTCCCAAGTTAAGCTATTTCCTTCAAACAATTGCTCTATCACAACACCAGCATTTCGGCAGTGTCCAGCCAACAAACGAGCGTAGCTTGGGTGAATGCTAGGGCTTAAGTGTTGAAGTTGCTCTTTACTAATCGACATACGATGATCGTTAATTGATTCCGGAAGAGTGTCATATTATGACGATTTAATGCCAGTTTCAACGCTTAATTTTTGATCTATCACTTGCTGTAATAGCTCCACGATCAATAAGAATAGGAATGAATCATGCGCGCAGGTACTTTTATATCTCCAACAGGAGAGGTTTACGTCGACAAAAAACGTCATTTTTGGCTGGTCTCTTTTATGGTGCCCCTGCTGGCTGTCGCAGGCCCTTTGCTATATATGTTGTCACCTAATGACGTATTTTTATGGCTGTTCATTGCATTTTGGTATCTCTTATTTCCTGTCATTGATTATTTTATGGGCGAAGACACGAGTAATCCGCCTGAGTCTGTTGTACCGATGCTTGAGGCAGACCCTTATTATAAGTTCATCGCTAGGATCAACGTTCCGGTCGTCATTGGTGTCTTCATATTTATAGCGTGGTTTGTATCTTCGTACGATCTAAGTGTCGCTGGTTATCTTGGAGCAGCACTCACCACGGGGTATATCGGCGGATACGGTCTTAACATCGGACACGAGCTGGGCCACAAAAAGACTTCTACTGATCAGTGGCTCGCTAAACTTGTATTAGCACCGGCGGCATATGGACATTTTTTCGTTGAGCATAACCGGGGCCACCACAAAATGGTTGCTACGCCAGAAGATCCTGCATCTTCAAAAATGGGCGAGAACATATACTCCTTTGCCGCACGTGAATTACCTAACGCAATCGCACGAGCAGCTAAAATTGAGCATCAGCGACTTAAAGACAAGGGGTTATCACCCTACTCTTTGAAAAATGAATTTATACAAACTGTGTTGATGACTGGCGCATTTTACGTCTCACTTGCGCTCATCTTCGGGGCTGTGGTGATACCTTTCTTGTTGATTGCTGGGTTTTGGTCAATGTGGCAACTCACATCCGCAAACTATATTGAGCACTACGGTTTGCTACGCAAAAAACTTGAATCAGGGCGTTATGAACGGCCTCAACCTCATCATAGTTGGAACAGTAACCACATCTTTTCTAACTGGGCTTTATTTCACTTGCAGAGGCATTCAGACCACCACGCTAACGCCACCCGTGCTTACCAATCGTTGCGTCATTTTGATGATCTACCATCGCTCCCAAATGGCTATTTTGGCATGTTCCCTGTCGCGTATATCCCATGGCTATGGTTTAAGGTGATGGATAAACGCTTGATCGAGGTTGTGGATGGTGATTTAGATAGAATCAATATTCTCCCTTCAAAGCGCGACGCGCTCATCAAGAAATATCAGTTAAAATCGTCTTATAGCCTGAATGAGGTGGCAGCTTAAAATATAGACGTCTTTGGTTAATCAGCGTCAGTGATGGGGTCAAATCTGACGTTGATTAAAATTTCTTTGCCCATCTGTCGCTGCAAATTTGTAAGTTTTTCTATTAAGATCTCGGTTACATGAGTGCCGCCGCGCAGTAGCAGCATATTCTTTTCACTATAAATATCCTCGACAATCACCATGCCGACCTTCAGTCCGTGTACATGCACGATAGTTTGCTTAGTCGCATCAGAGAGTTCGCGCTCTAGCTTAATCATGCTCAATGCTTGCAAGGCTTTATGATCAAAGGCCGCAGCATTTGCGTTCAATTCGTGAATTGCTTGATCGTGAGGTAATGGAGTAACGGACGGACTAAATCTCAACTCGGCATAAGCGAGCGCAACATTAAACAAGCGGTTTAACGGCGATAGCTCATCTGCCTTAAGACCTAGAGGAAACCCCGATCCATCTAATCGTTCTTGTTGTTTAAACAAAATGTCAGAGCACGCTGAAAAGGCTTCGATCGCAATAAGTGTGCATGCCCCGTTTGCTGGATATGCGTGATATAACTCTTTCTCTGATTCGCTTAAATTTGAATATCCTTTCTCAAGAACCGCATCAGGAACGGATATTTTGCCGAGCCCATGTAAGCGCGAAGCTTGGTACAGTACTTTTAGTCCATCTTTCTCAACATTGAGTCGGGCGGCTAGTTTGGTGACAACCTCTTCGAGTTGATGTGCAAATGCCCTCTGACCTGGTTGCTTCATATCTAGCAGGTTCAGAAAGCTTTCTTCCATTAACAGATAGGCATCTACAGTTGCTTGTTTGTTTTGTTGGTTTTCCTGCGATTGTTCAGCGAGTTCTCGCTCGATGCCTTCTTTTGATTCAGACACCTCATCATGCATTTTCTTAAGTGTATGCAAGGCACGATTTTTCATTTTCTCTTTATTACGGCGTGCCAGCGCATCTTCTGCTAAAGCTAGGAACTCTGTGTTATCCCAAGGTTTGCTTACGAATGCGAAAATCTCACCATCATTTATCGCACGTACCGTGTCTTCTTTATCTGCTTGCCCAGTTAGTAAAATCCTCGGTGCCGCAGGAACAATGCTTTTTGCTTGCGATAAAAACTCGGCCCCATCCATCCCAGGCATCCGCATGTCACTGATAATGAGATCTGGCCTTAGATCTTTCAGTACTTCGACGGCTCTCTCTCCTGAGTCAAAGGTGTGCACTTCAAACGGGGATTTCCGAAAAACGCGTTTCATTGAATTGAGCACATCTTGCTCGTCGTCAACTATAACGATGATATGCTTATCGCTCACTAATATTCCTCCAAATCACACAACCTAAAAAACTATTCTTGTCTATACTAGCTTACAAATCAGAAGCTGCAGGGTTAGTTCTATGTTTAGCAGAACATACACAGACAAATCGAAAGATAGATCAATAGCGCCGCTGCTTATTATTGTGTCTGTGATATCATTATTTTCGGCACTGACAATAGTTCTGTTTTATTACCTGATGCCCCCAACTTCTGTAGGCCTCTTGGTTGGTTTAATTATTGTTTCAACCTCATGTATTGGCGCTACAGCTCTTTCGGTTAAAAAATCTCAAAATTCACAAATCGCATCAATAACTGAGGATAACGATAACCTTACCGATGAAAAAACTGCTCTAATCCGAAAGCTAAAGGCCATCGAATCTGAATTAAGTCAAAAACGTGATGCCTTAATATTAACAGAGAAAATGGCAAGTTTAGGTCAGATGTCGGCTGGCATTGCTCACGAAATCAATAATCCCGTTGGTTTTATGATGAGTAATTTATGCACACTGAAGGAATATATCTTTTTCCTTGATCAGCTCACGAAGCAACTCCTTGATTTGATGGGATCGTTATCCAAGTCAGAAAAGCTAAATCATGAAGAAATTCTTGTCTCAATTGAGAAAACCTTGAAGATTGAGGATCTAGATTTCGTGCTAAGCGATGCAAATAGCTTAGTCGACGAAAGCATTACTGGCGGTACGCGAATAAAAGAGATCACTAATAGTATGAAGGGCTATGTTCGAGAGACGACAGAAGAGTCAGTGGTTCTTGTGAACGACTTGATTGAGCAAACGCTGAACATTGTTTGGAATCAAATAAAATATAGCTGCACGCTTGAAAAACAATTGAATCACTGTGATCAAGTTAAGCTATCCCCTAGCGCTTTTAATCAAGTACTATTAAATATAATGGTGAACGCTTCGCATGCGATGGATGGTAAAGCAGGCACACTGCGAATTACGACGTTCAACGACAACAATATGGTCATTACTGAGATAGCGGATTCTGGTTGCGGAATATCAAAAGGCAATATTAAAAAGATTTTTGACCCGTTTTTTACAACGAAACCCGTTGGCCAAGGTACGGGTCTTGGTATGTCAATCAGCTATGAAATTATCAAAGGATTTGGAGGTAAGATCGATGTTTCTAGTGAAGTTGACGTAGGTACGACATTTAGAATTTCTTTACCTAAGTATGTTAGCGAAGACTAATTACCGAGCCTTAACTGTTGCAGTTCTAATGAACGACCTTTCACTCGTTTAACTTTTCCAGTAAGGCGATTGTTGTATTATCTCAGCTATTCCGCCCTTAGCTCAGCTGGATAGAGCAATCCCCTCCTAAGGGATAGGTCTCAGGTTCGAATCCTGAAGGGCGGGCCATTCTGGATGAGAGCCTGAGAGGTTCGAGCCGAGCACACAGTGCGAGACAACGTCGACGGAACGGCGACGACCCGAAGGGAGAGCGACGCGAATCATCCTGAAGGGCGGGCCATTCACTCCAAGCCTTTCATAACTAAATTTGTTTTGTA